>CAYPHE010000079.1:0-10272 GCA_964410075.1 uncultured Polaribacter sp. | reverse complement strand
GCAGAAATCATAACCATTGGAGATGAAATTTTAATAGGTCAAATTGTAGATACAAATTCGCAATGGATTGGAAAAGAGCTAAATAAAATTGGAGTATCAGTATACCAAATAACTTCAATTCAAGATGATAAACAACATATTTTAAATGCCTTACAAGAAGCTCAAGAAAGAGTAGATATTGTTATTATTACAGGAGGTTTAGGGCCAACAAAAGATGACATTACTAAAAAAACAATTGCAACTTTTTTTAATGATGAAAAATTAATAGAATATCCAGAAGTAATTGCTCATATAAAAGGGTTGTTTCAAAAAATAGGACATCCTTTTCGTGAAATTCAGCGATATCAAGCACAATTGCCTTCTAAAGCAACATTATTAATGAATAATTTTGGGACAGCTCCAGGCATGTGGTTTTATGAAAATGAAACTGTTTTTGTTTCGTTACCAGGTGTCCCATACGAAATGAAAGGACTAATTACCAATAAAGTATTACCAAAAATTAAAGAACAGTTTCAGTTGCCATTTATTCTTCATAAAACAATTATGACTTATGGAGAAGGAGAAAGCACCATTGCAGAAATTATAGCAGACTTTGAAGATAATTTACCAAGTCATATAAAATTAGCTTATTTACCTTCTTATGGTAAAGTGCGTTTGCGTTTATCCGCCAAAGGCGAAAATAAATTACAACTAGAAAAAGAGTTGCAAGAAAAAGTTGATGAAGTTTATAAACTAATTCCAGATATTATATCGGGCATAGATAATGATGAATCATTAGAACAGAATATTGGTAATATATTAAAAGCAAATAACAAAACTATTGCAACAGCAGAAAGTATGACAGGAGGCAAATTAGCTTCAACTTTAGTAGCCGTTTCAGGAGCATCAGCTTATTTTAAAGGCAGTATTGTATCCTATTCAAAAGAAACAAAAATAAATTTGTTAGGTGTTTCCGAAGAAACTATACAAAAACATTCTGTAATAAGTACAGCAGTAGCTTTAGAAATGGCAAAAGGAGTAAAAGAAAAATTAGATACTAATTATGCAATTTCTATAACAGGAAATGCAGGGCCAACAACAGATGAAACAGACAAAACGGTAGGGGTAGTTTGTATAGCATTAGTATCGGACAAAAGTGAGCAAGTTTTTGAATTTAATTTTGGACAACCTAGAGAAAAAGTAATCAATAGAACAGTAAGTAAGGCATTGGAAATCTTACAAAAAAATCTTCTAAAAAAATTGTAAAAATAGTTTTGTACACAACTATAATTATTTGTAAGTTTGCACCTCGTTTAGAAATAACACAATAAAAGGGTTTATAAGATGTCTAGAGTTTGTGAATTAACAGGAAAAAAAGCAATGGTGGGTAACAATGTTTCTCACGCTTTAAATAGAACAAAAAGAAAGTTTGACGCTAATTTAATGACAAAGCGTTTTTACATTCCAGAAGAAGATAAGTGGATTACCTTAAAAGTTTCTGCATCTGCTTTAAAAAATATCAATAAAAAAGGTATTTCTGCAGTAATTAAAGAAGCAAGAGCTAAAGGTTTTTTAACAAAATAAATACATCACAGTTTACGGTTTTAGTTTTTTGTTATAACATAACTTTAAAAACTTTTAACTTTTAAACTTTAAACTAATTACAAGATGGCAAAAAAAGGTAACAGAGTTCAGGTAATTTTAGAATGTACAGAGCACAAAGCTTCTGGTCAAGCAGGTACTTCTAGATACATTACTACAAAGAACAAAAAGAACACTCCAGATAGATTAGAGATTAAAAAATTTAATCCTATTCTAAAGAAAATGACTGTTCACAAAGAAATTAAATAACAAAAACACTAGAACTCTATAAAAGAGCACATAGCGTAAAACACAGTAGACATGGCAAAGAAATCAGTAGCATCGTTACAAACAGGTTCTAAAAGATTAAGCAAAGCTATTAAAATGGTAAAATCTCCAAAAACAGGAGCTTACACATTTGTAGAAGCTATTATGGATCCTTCTCAGGTAAATGACTTTTTAGCTAAAAAGTAAAACCTTTATATACAATATTTTAAAGCTACTTTCTTTATTGAAAGTAGCTTTTTTTATATATTTTTGTATTATATCTGTTAAGGTTTTGGGCGTTACCTAAAGGTCGGGCTTTTCGCTAAATCTTTTTATTGTGTTCTCGATAAACTCTTCGACAAACTCAGATTACTCGAACTGACAATAAAAAGGATACCGCTTCAATCCCTAACGCAGGCAATTTTACAAATAAATAGAAAGTTTATTAGCTAGTAATTATCAATATTAGTTTGTTTTTAATTTAAAACGGTAAACTAACAACTAAAGTCTAACAAACAACTAACCAATATAATAATGAGTTTTTTTAAAAAAATATTCTCGAAAGAAAAAAAAGAAACTTTAGATAAAGGATTAGAAAAAACTAAAGAAAGTTTTTTTGGAAAATTAACTAAAGCAGTTGCAGGAAAATCTACAGTAGATGCTGATGTACTGGATAACTTAGAAGAAGTTTTAGTAGCATCTGATGTTGGAGTAAATACCACGCTAAAAATTATAGAAAGAATTGAGGAACGTGTTGCTAGAGATAAATATGTAGGAACAGAAGAACTTAATAAAATTCTTAGAGAAGAAATTGCAGGCTTACTTTCTGAAACCAATATTGGTAATGAAACGGACTTTATAATACCAGAAATTCCTTTACAAGAAGGAAGTAAAGTACCTTATGTGCTTATGGTTGTGGGCGTAAATGGTGTTGGCAAAACAACTACAATAGGTAAATTGGCTTCACAATTTAAACAAAAAGGGTTAAAAGTAGTGTTAGGTGCGGCAGACACATTTAGAGCTGCAGCAATAGACCAATTGCAAATTTGGGCAGATAGAACAGATGTTCCAATTATTCGTCAAGAAATGGGTTCAGATCCTGCTTCTGTTGCTTTTGATACGTTAAAATCCGCAGTAAGTCAGCAAGCAGATGTAGTAATTATAGATACAGCTGGTCGTTTACACAACAAAGTAAATTTAATGAACGAACTAACTAAAATAAAAAGAGTAATGCAAAAAGTGGTTGATAACGCACCTCATGATGTATTATTAGTTTTAGATGGTTCTACTGGGCAAAATGCTTTTGAGCAGGCTAAACAATTTACAAAAGCAACAGAAGTAACTTCATTAGCAGTTACTAAACTAGATGGAACAGCAAAAGGTGGAGTAGTAATAGGTATTTCAGATCAATTTCAAATACCTGTAAAATATATTGGAGTAGGAGAAGGTATCGATGATTTACAAGTATTTAACAAACACGAGTTTGTCGATTCTTTTTTTAAATAATTTTTAAAAAGAATTATTTAGTAGCTATTGAAAAGTCTCTTTCAAATACTTTTAAAGTATCTTTTTTTATGATATTTGCTTGATTGTCAAGTACAACTTTAATTACATGATTAGGATTAGAAACCTGAAAAATGTAACTGTACTGTCTAAATGAAGTAATGTGATAATTTGGAAATTCGCTCTCTACAGATGCCTTATTTGCATGATAATGTTCTAGTTCTGTTTTTGAAGAAACACAACTTGCTAAGAATCCTAATAATGATACAATAATAAGAGTTTTTTTCATAATTTAATAGATTAAAACACTATTAGTACAGGTTATAAACCAACATTTTAGAGGAAATTTGTATTTTGGTTTTAGTGCCAATACATAATAGTAGCAACTAAAAAATAATAAAGCGGAGGAATCTTTATAATTTATACATAGAGATTAGGGTAATCTATATGATTCTATAAATCTTTGTAAGGAGGTTGTACATTTTGTACGGTACAAAAGTAACTATTTATTTTATTTGAGCAATAAATAGGTAGCTAAAAACATGATTTTTATCATATTTTTAAAAATAATTAATTTTTTTAAATTTTTTCGCTATTTCAACTTTAAAAATGAAATATTGTAGCTAAACCCAGCATTAAAAAAAGGATTCCCTAAATTACCACTAACAGCTTTTACATATCCAGCAGCTGTTCTAAAATTTAATTGTTCATTTATTTTAAGATCAAAACCCGCACTAGGTTTTATAATTAGGCCTTGTCCAGTTTCAATTCCACCTCCACCAGCTGCTCCACCTAAAATTTGACCAAAAAACTTAAAACGATTTTTTAAGAAATTACTTTGCAACCCTAAACCTACAATTCCTTCAGCATAAGCTCCAGCATCACCAAAGTTTGCAAAAGAAGTTTGCCCAGCAACATAAATAGTTTTATTCAGATTTAAATTTAACTGTAAAGAAATCTGTTGCATATTTAAATTGGTATTGTTTACTCTGTTAGGTTCTAAATAAACCTCTTGCTTTATAACTATTGAAGTTCCTTTAAGTTTTGCAGCGTTATACTCTTTATTTTTTGTAATAACTCCATCTTTTTCAGCATAATACTTTAAACCAATACCATAAGAATTTGAAAAAAAATCTGAATTTGGTGTCATAACTAAACCTGTATTTATTGCGATAAATACATCATCAAATAAGCGTTGTTCTATAGAAATATCTGGTTGAATTAATAAACCACCGCTAGTTTCTACACCACCACCACCACCAGCACCAGTTGCAAATTTTAATAATACTTGGGTGTTGTTTTTGTTGAATTTTTGCAAATACCCAGCACCTAAGAAAACGTCCATATATCCACCAGGAATACCATTATATGCGCCATCTACTTTTACATAAGAAAACCAGTTTTTAGAAAAATACCAAGCCAATTCAAATCCTGCTAAATTTATTGTTGCAGTATTGTATTGATTTCCGAATGTATTTTTAGAACGACCACTAGCATTCATATTATTTGCATGGAGTAACAAAGATATTTTTGTAGAATTTTTTTTCCATTCAGAATTTTCTAAAGCTGTAAATAAGTATTTTTTTTCTGAGTTTGAATATTTTGAATAGGAATAGTTTATTGGTATTTCAACTCCAATATTAAATTGATGATTTTTTATAAGTCCACCATCAAAAAAATTGACATAACTCCAGCCCGAATTAATAGAAAAGTTTTCAAATTCATATCCAAAATTTAGATGTGGTAAAATAAAAGCACCACCACCATCTGGAGCGGCTGCACCACCACCACCACCAAAATGGAAGCCAATATCTGTATACCACTTTTTAGATAAGTATTTTTTATAACCAGCATTTACGCCTAAAGTAAA
The DNA here is from genome assembly GCA_964410075.1 of uncultured Polaribacter sp. Classification (GTDB taxonomy): domain Bacteria; phylum Bacteroidota; class Bacteroidia; order Flavobacteriales; family Flavobacteriaceae; genus Polaribacter. The sequence goes on along the minus strand of CAYPHE010000079.1, from coordinate 5,072 downwards.
GAAACCACCACGTCTTCCAGTTAACGCTCCATAAATTCCAACACCAGTATAAAAATTTTCGTTTAATAACACATTATAGTGTGTTCCAGAAAATATCATATTAGGTTCATTAGCAATCGTAAATTCGGGCATGTCTATAGACATAAAATCTATTTTAACAAATCCGTTTTGTAATTTTTTTTCTGGTATTTTTTCAACCTGTGCAATTAGTTGAAAAGAGAAAGAAATACAAAGTAAGCTTATAAAAACGATATTTTTCATTAGGATTCGATACTTTTTTCAACAGTTATTACAATGGTTTTAGAAGTAGGTGTATTACTAATTCTATCTACACTTTCTATAGGAACAAGAACATTTGCTTCAGGAAAATAAGTAGCTACACATTGTTTAGAAATTGGATAGGGAATTACCAAAAATTGTTCAGCTTTTCTTTGTTCACCGTTAAAATGGCTAATCAAATTTACTTTGTCAAGTTTTTGTAAACCTCTTAATTTCATATCTGATTTATTCATAAATAAAACTCTACGTTCATTTAAGACACCTCTATATCTATCATTTAAACCATAAATTGTTGTATTGTATTGATCGTGAGTTCTAACTGTCATTAAAAGTAATTCGTTCTTTTTTAGTGTAATATCAGAAGGTTTGTTTTTGCTAAAGTTTGCTTTTCCTGTTTTTGTAGGTTCAAAATTATTGTTTCTAGCATTGTTGGGTAAATAAAACCCTCCCTTTTTACGAACACGATCATTATAATTTTCAAAACCAGTAATTACTTTTTCAATTTTATTTCTAATAAAATCGTAATTACTAATTAATGTATCCCAATTAGTTAGCGAGTGTTGTAAAGTTGCTTTTGCTAGACCTGCTACAATAGCTGGTTCACTTAGTAAGTAATCTGAACAAGGCGTTGCATTTCCTTCAGATTTTTGAACAACTCCCATAGAATTTTCTGTAGAAATAAATTGTTTTCCAGAGCTTTGAACGTCTTTTTCAGAACGCCCCAAACAAGGTAAAATCAATGCCCTTTTACCATGAATTAAATGGCTTCTATTTAATTTTGTTGAAACATGAACTGTTAAATTACAATTTTTTAAAGCCTCAGCAGTATATTCTGTATCTGGTGTTGCCGAAACAAAATTACCACCCATACCAAAAAATACTTTTGCTTCTTCGTTGTGCATCGCCTTTATGGAATTTACAACATCAAATCCATGTTTTCTTGGGGCTTTAAATTGGAATTCTTTTTCTAAATTGTCTAAGAAATGGTCAGGCATTTTTTCCCAAATACCCATAGTTCGATCTCCTTGAACGTTAGAATGACCACGAACTGGACAAGTACCCGCTCCTTTTTTTCCTATACTTCCTTTTAAAAGTAAAATATTAACTAGCTCTCTAATATTATCTACTCCATTTTTATGTTGCGTTAAACCCATTGCCCAGCAAATGATGACTTTTTCATTGGTGATAATAAGTTCCGTTGCTTTTTTTATAGCAGCTAAATCTAAACCTGTTTGAGGCAGCAACTCCTCTAAACTATAATTATCTAAATCTTTTAGTAATTCTTCTAAACCAGCGGTTTTTTCTTTAATAAATTGATGGTTAAAAACAGAATTTGGTACTTCATTTTCTTTTTCAATCATTAACTTTAAAATGATTTTTAATAAAGCAACATCTCCATTAATCTTTACTTGTAAAAACAAATCGGTTAAATTTGTTCCTTTCCCTAACATTTCTAGAGGGTTTTGAGGGTCAGAAAAATTAAATAAACCAACTTCTGGTAATGGGTTAATACTAATTATTTTGCCACCATTTTTTTTAGTGTTTTTTAATGCACTTAGCATTCTTGGATGATTTGTACCAGGATTTTGTCCTATTACAATAACCAAATCAGCGTGGTTGAAATCTTCTAATGTTACAGAACCTTTTCCAATACCTAAAGTTTCAGAAAGTGCAGCACCACTAGATTCGTGACACATATTAGAACAATCTGGTAGGTTGTTTGTGCCAAATTCTCTAACAAATAATTGGTATAAAAAAGCAGCCTCATTACTTGTTCTTCCAGAAGTATAAAAAATAGCCTCATCAGGGGTTTTTAAACTATTTAATTCTTCGGCAATAATTTTAAAAGCATTGTCCCAAGAGATTTCTTCATAATTATCCTTTCCCTCAGGGAGAAAAACAGGTTGGTTAATTCTACCGCTTTTACCAATTTCATAATCAGAAAGTTTTGCTAATTCGCTAACCGAATGTGTAGCAAAAAATAATGGAGATACTTTATTTTTAGTCGCTTCTTCAGCAACAGCTTTTGCTCCATTTTCGCAGTATTCTGCTAAAAAAGTTCTTTTTTGGTCAGGATCTGGCCAAGCGCAACCAGGGCAATCAAATCCGTAAGTTTGGTTTAAGTTTTTTAATAATTTTATTCCGTCTATAATACCAACTTCTTTTTTTATGTGCTTAAAAGTAGAGGCTAATGCTTTTTTTCCAGCGGCAGTTTTAGATATTTCAGTAAATTCTATTCCTGTAAATTTTTCAGGTGGTTGTGCAGTTGTTTTCTTAATCATGTTGCAATATTTTTAAGGCAGATGGTTTAGAATACACGGTTAATTTATCAGCTCTTGTAAAGCCAATTAAACATATTCCGAATTCTTTAGCAAAATCTACAGCTAACGAAGAACAAGCAGAAACAGCTACTACAACTGGAATTTTAGCCAGAAATGCTTTACTTATGATTTCGTAAGAAACTCTACCACTTACCAATAAATAATTGGCTTCTTGCAATTGATTTTTATTTAACAAAAAACCAATTGTTTTATCAACGGCATTGTGTCTGCCAATGTCTTCTTTACAGGTTAATAATTGTTTGTTTTTATTAAAAATTGCAGCAGCATGGCTTCCCCCAGAAGTGCGAAAAGTATATTGTAAAGCGTCCATTTTTACAAACATACTATGTATATCAGCAGCTGAAAAACTAGTTTCATTTTTCATTTTTATTCCTTTTACAGTAATGTCTTCTAATTTTTGTTTTCCACAAATTCCACAAGAAGAAACTGATAATAAGGTTCTTTTATTCAAATAGCCTTTACCGAGTTGCTGTTGGTTAATAGTAATATTTATAATAGTTGGAATACTATTTTCTTTAGCAATAGTATTGAAAATTAAGTTTGCTTTTCCTTTATAAATATCTTCTGCATAAAGCAAACCTCTAATTAACTCTTCATCATTTTTAGGAGTACGCATAACAACTGTATACGGTTTTTCATTTATGTTTATTTGTAGAGGAGCTTCAATAACCAAATGGTCTTCAACAAAATTTGGGTTTGATTTCTCTACAAATAAGCCTTCGTAAGAAAGTGTTTGCATTATAAGGTGCTTTTCTACAAATTTAGCGAAAGTAAAAGTGTAAAAAAAGTAAGACTGATAAAAAGCGAACTTTCTATGAATTCAATTAAAACAAAAAATCTGCTAGTTCTTTAAGACTAGCAGATTTTAAAAATTTATGTTATAAAAATTAAAGTGAATTATTCAACTTCAACAGCCTCTTTAATTTCAACAATATCTTGATTTCTTAAAATATCGTTCATTGTTTCTCTTTTTCTAATCAAGTAATCTTTTCCGTTTACCAACATTACTTCCGCAGGTAAAAAACGAGAGTTATAATTAGAAGCCATAGAGAAGCAATACGCTCCTGCATTATGGAAACATAAAATATCATCTTCAGAAATCTGTGCAATTCTTCTGTTAGATCCAAAAGTATCTGTTTCGCAGATATATCCTACAACAGAATAATATCTATCTCTTCCCTCTGGGTTAGAGATGTTAGAAATTTCGTGATAAGAATTGTACATCATTGGTCGTACCAAATGATTAAAACCAGAATCTACATGAGCAAAAACGGTAGAAGTCGTTTGTTTAACCACATTTACTTTTGCTAAGAAAACTCCTGCTTCAGAAACTAAAAATTTTCCAGGTTCAAACATTAATGTAATGTCTTTTCCGTAAGATTTACAAAATTGATTAAAACGCTCAGACAATTGAATACCCAATTGATCGATATCTGTAGAAATATCTCCTTCTTTATAAGGTACTTTAAAACCACTTCCAAAGTCAATAAAATCTATATTTTCAAATTGGCTAGCAACGTCAAATAAAATTTCTGTAGCTCTAATAAAGGTATCAATATCTAAAATATCAGAACCCGTATGCATGTGAACTCCATTAATAGTCATTCCTGTGTTTTCTACAACACGCTTAATATGAGGCACTTGATGTATAGAGATTCCAAATTTAGAATCGATATGACCTACAGAAATTTTAGAATTTCCACCAGCCATAATATGAGGGTTGATACGAACACAAACAGGAATTTCTGGATGCTTCTGCCCAAATTGTTCTAATATAGATAAATTGTCGATATTGATTTGAACTCCTAATTTTGCTACTTCTTCAATTTCGTGAAGTGAAACTCCGTTTGGCGTAAAAATGATATTTTTAGGATCAATACCTGTAGCCAAACTTAATTGTACTTCTTGAAAAGAAACCGTATCTAAACCAGAACCTAATTCTTTAAAAAACTTTAAGATATTTATGTTAGATAATGCTTTAACGGCATAATTTAATTTTAAATTCTTAACATCTTTAAAAGCATTTGTAAGTTTATGATATTGAGAGGCAATTTTATCCGTATCGTAAACGTATAAAGGACTTCCGTATTTGTTTGCTAATGCTACAAGTTGTGCGTTTTCCAAAACTTTTTTATTTAAAATTCAGGCTACAAAAATAATCAAATACTTAGTTTTTAAATGGCTTTGTTTAAAAATATAACGCATTGTTAAGTTTTGTTTTTTTTAGGAAAAATTTATATTCTTTTAGCGTTGAAATCCTGTTGATAACTAATTGTAAGCTCTGTTTTATTTTTAGGCTTTAAATGTTATTTTAGCAAGGCTTCAAACCCAACTGTAGCCTGCGTTTTATGAGTCAACAAACAAAATATACCGAAGATAATATTCGGTCTTTAGACTGGAAAGAGCATATTAGAATGCGTCCAGGAATGTATATTGGAAAATTAGGTGATG
>CAYPHE010000078.1:0-10280 GCA_964410075.1 uncultured Polaribacter sp. | reverse complement strand
AAAACAGCAATGTAAAAACAGTTTCTACATCAGGTGTAGATTTTACCATTAAATGCCCTTGATGCAATTGCATAATATGTTTAGAAAGACTTAAACCAATACCTGTACCTTTTTCTTTGGTTGTAAAAAACGGAATAAAAATTTGCTTAAGATTGTTCTCAGATATTCCAGTTCCATTATCTATAACTTGTATTTCTATATTTCCAAAAGTTGTTTTTATAGCTTGTAGCTTAATAACTCCATTTGTATGCTGATGTAACGCATCTATCGAATTCTTAATCAAATTGACTAAGACCTGCATAATCTGATTTTCGTCTGCGAAAAACTCTAAATTAGTTGGTGTAATTTGAGTTTCGAGAGATATGTTTTTATGTGCCTTTTCGTTACTTACTAACGTGATTATTTTTTCGAATAATGCAGACACTTTTATAAGTGTTTTATCGGGTTTAGGAATTTTTGTTAAAGAACGATACCCTGTTACAAAATCGGTTAAACCTAAACTTTGTTCTTGTATTACGGCCAATCCTTTTTTTACTTTTTCTAAATCACTTTCTTTTAATTGGTCCAATTGAATTTTACCATTATCAGTTTTAATGACTTTAGATAAACTATCTGAAATAGAAGTTATTGGTGCCAAAGCATTCATAATTTCATGGCTCATTACTTTTATTAATCCCATCCAAGAATCGACTTGTTTGGTATCTAATTCGCTATAAATATTTTGAATACTAACTAATAAAAGAGACACGTTGTTAACTTCTATAGGTTTAGATTCAATTTTTAATTCAACTGTTGCACGTTCGTTCGTTATAGAAATTACCTGTTGCTTAAAAGGTTGTAGTTTACTAACTAAATTGTAGACGCTGTTATCTATTTTTTTTAGCTGTTGAATATGTGTAAGCACATCGCAATTCAACAATTTTTTTGCACTTTCGTTGGCAAACAAAATATGCCCTTTGGCATTAATAGATAATAAGCCAACATTGGTGTATGCTAATAAAGTTTGGTAGTATTGCTCTTGGGCTTGGGTATGCAATTTTTCATCTTGAATAATTCTATTAACCTTATTTAAATGCGCATTTAATTGATTTGTTACCGAGTTATTTGTGTTTTCTGAAAAGCTAATGGTAGAATCTGAGTTTTCTATAGCATTAAAGAAAAACATGAGTTTACGGTTGGTGCTGTTTAGAAAATTGACAAGTGAAATTATTTGTAAAATTAATACGACTCCTAATAATACAGCAATACCTTTTATATCATTTAAAATAAAATACACTACGCTAGCACATACCAATACTAGCAATAGTACTCTTAAAATTATTTTTAGATATAAATTTTTAGATAGCATTTTAGAATATTAAATTTTATAACGCTTTGTTTTATTGTATAAGGTTTGACGCGTGATACCTAACTGTTCTGCAGCAGTACTATAATTACCATCGTGTTTTTTTAGCGCAGTAATAATCATATTTTTTTCCATTTCGTCAATGGTTATGTCTGCCGTGTTTAATGCTTTTGTTTGCCGCTGATTAAACATAAAATCGTTTACCGTTAATAGATTATTTTCACTTAAAATAACACAGCGTTCCATAGTATGTTGTAGCTCTCTAATATTTCCGGGCCAAGTATATTTAAGTAGTTTTTTCTTGATAGCACTACTCAATTTTAATCCTTTTTTATCATATTTATTTGCATATTTATTTAAGAAAAATTCTGCCAATTCTATAATATCATTGCCACGTTCTCTAAGTGCGGGTACTTCAATATGTATGGTATTTATTCGGTACAACAAATCTTCTCTAAAAAGTCCTTCATCAACCATTTTATTCAAATCGCAATTGGTAGCGCAAACCAATCTAACATTTACAGGAATAACTTTGTTAGACCCAATACGAACGATTTCTTTTTGTTGAATCACTTTTAATAATTTAGACTGTAACTGTAATGGCAAATTACCTATTTCATCTAAAAAAAGCGTACCATTATGTGCAACTTCAAACTTACCTGCTCTATCATTTTTAGCATCGGTAAAGGCGCCTTTTACATGTCCAAAAAGTTCACTTTCAAAAAGGCTTTCGGGTATGGCACTTACATCTACATTTACTAAAATTTCTTGATGTTGTGCAGATTGATTGTGAATGGCTCGCGCAATTAACTCTTTACCAGTACCATTTTCGCCAGTTATTAAAACATTTGCAGAGGTTTTTGCAACTTTTTCAGTAATTTTTAAAACGGCATTTATCGCTGACGAAGTTCCAATAATTTGCTGCTCTGTTTCGTTGATAAGGTGTTTTAATTTTTTTTCGCTTTGTTTTAGTAAACTTACTTCTTTCTTAGATTTTCCTAATTGAAAGGCTGCATGAATGGTGGCCAAAATCTTTTCGTTATCCCATGGTTTTAATACAAAATCTATAGCGCCTTCTTTTAAGGTATTTACAGCTAATTCTACATCGCCAAAAGCAGTCATCATTATTATGGAAGCATCTGGGACTATTTCTTTTAACTTTCTTAGCCAATAAAACCCTTCATTTCCTGTATTTATTCTAGATGAAAAATTCATATCCAAAAGAATAACATCGTAGCTTTTTAAATCGGTAACCGAAGATATTCCGTTTGGGTTTTGAAGCGTAGTTACAGTTTTGTAAACATCTTGCAACAACAATTCTAAGGCGCTTAGCACCCCTTTATTGTCGTCTACGATAAGTATTTTTCCAGATTGCAACATAATAATCCAAAGCTACAAATAAGAACAATACTCAACTATAAAGTGTAAAATATTTTTACACTTTGTATAAAAATATTTTACATAAAAAGGATGATTAGATATTGATAAAGTTTGTAACCTGTTGAATTATAGTGTGTTGTTTTTTTGGCACGCATATCGTTATATAAAATGCAAAACAATAAAAAATGAAAAACACTTTCCTAATTTTTGTAACCTACATTGCCTTTTCTTTAAATGGTAATGCACAAAAATTATGGACTTTAGAGGAATGCATTGTTTATGCTTGTGAAAATAACTTAGACCAAAAAACAAAAATTTACAATTCGGAGATTGATAAGGAATCGTTTCAACAATCTAAACGAGATTTTTTGCCAGACTTTAATGCTGTATCAAATTTAAACAGACGATTTGGTAGGTATGTAGACCCAAATAATAACAACGTTATCAATACTGCAACGTCATCAAATACCTACGGAGTAACATCGTCTTTAAATCTGTTTAATAATTTTAAAAAGTGGCACCAAAGGTCGCAGAAAAAACTACTATATCATGCAAGCTTAGAAGCTGTTTTGCAAGCAAAATACAACCTTTCTTTTGATGTGATGAATGCTTTCTATCTTGTAAAATTTAGAGAAGATTTATTGCAAATCACAAAAGAAAAATTAGAAATTTCTAATTTAAACTACGAGTTGGTAACTTCAAAAATAGAACTAGGACTGCTAGCGAAATCTAATTTATACGATATTGAATCTGAATTGGGTACTAATAAATTAGAAATAGCTCAAGCCCAAAACGCCTTAAATGAAGCGACTTTAAATCTCATTCAAATCATGAATTTTAATGGCACGAGTATAAAGCTAAAACCCGATTTAGTAGCATTAAAATCTCTTGATAGTTTAACCTTAGAAACTGTTTTTTCTAAAGCAATTGCGTTTCTTCCGTCTATTAAACAACAAGAATTACAGGTAAATGCTTCAGAAAAAAACTTGGCTATTAGAAGGAGTGATTTTTATCCATCATTAGCATTAAATGCGGCGTATAGAACAGGTTATTTTGAAACGAGTATTGATGAAAACGGATTGATAACTCCTTTTTTAGACCAGCTATCTAATAATGCTGCCAAATCCATTGGTTTGTCTTTAAGAATTCCGATTACCAATAAATGGTCAAAACATTCTAATGTAAAAATTGCTAAAATAAATATCTTAAAAGAAAAGAATATTCTGGAGCAAAAGAAGCAAGAACTTTATAAAGAAATACAAAAAACAATTCAAAAAAACACTGCGCTTTTAGCGGAGAAAGAGGAGAATGAGTCTAACCTAAAATCTAAAGAACTCGCTTTTAACTTTGCTCAAAAAAAGTTTAACAAAGGGCTGGCTACGATTTACGAATTAGAGGTTGCCAAAAATAATTTAGCACAAGCTAAAATTGAAAGAACCAGAATTAATTTACAATTACAATATCAAAAAAAGGCAATAGATTTTTATTGTGGTATTGCTGTTTTTCCTTTTAAATAATAACAAAGAATGGATACTAAAATAGAGAAGAAAAGAACACTACAACCCAAACATATTGGCATAGGATTACTTGTAATTATTTTAACCGTAATATTTCTATACAATAGTTTAGGCACGCCTAGTACATCATCAGAAGTTAAAAAAAATGAAATTACCATAACAGAGGTTAAACGCTCTAATTTTAATGATTACATTACAATTAATGGCGTTGTAAAACCCATTACTACAGTATATCTTGATGCCTATGAAAACGGAAGAATTGTTGAAAAATATATAGAAGAAGGCAGTATTGTAAAAAAAGGAGATATTATATTAAAGCTAGAAAACAGGCAGTTATATGAGCAAATTTTAGCAAGCGAAAACAACCTAGCCATTAAGCAAAATAATTTAAGAGAAACAAAAATAAATTTTGAGTCGCAACGTGTTTTTAATCAAAAAAGTTTGCTTGAGGCAGAATACAGAGTTATAAAAGCAAACAGGTCTTTTGAGCAAAACAAATCGTTATTTGAAGAAGAATTAATAGCTAAAGAAAATTATATAAGAGCCAAAGAAGAAAAAGAATTGGCTTCTAAACAGTACGATGTTATCAAGTTTAAAGCAAAGCAAGATTCGTTATTAAGTGCTACAGGTATAAAAGAATTAGACAACGATTTAATACGAATGAAAAAAACCTTAGCCATGGTTTATGAAAGAATTGAACATTTAAATGTTAGAGCAACTATAGATGGCCAATTAGGAATGCTAGATGCCGAAATTGGGCAAAGCATTTCCCAAGGACAACGTATAGGACAGATACACGTGTTAACCAATTTTAAAGTACAGTCTAATATAGATGAGCATTATATTGATAGAGTTACGAGACATGTTTCTGCATCTTTAGAACGCGATGGAGAAACCTATGCCTTAAAAACTAAAAAAGTATATCCGGAGGTAAGAGATGGAGAATTTCAAATAGACCTAAGTTTTATAAACGAAAAACCAAACAATATTAGAACAGGGCAAAGTTATTTTATAAAATTAGAATTGGGGACACCTACAAATGCGATACTTGTTAGTAGAGGAGCATTTTCTAATACTACTGGCGGAAATTGGATTTACGTTGTAGATGCTTCTGGTAATTTTGCAACTAAACGCCAAATAAAAATAGGCAAACAAAACCCCCAATATTATGAAATTCTTGAAGGCCTAGAACCTAACGAACGTGTAATAACATCTAGCTATAAAAATTTTGAAAACAGCGATAAACTTATTTTAAATTAATAACCATGATACAGACAAAAAACCTAACTAAAATATTTATTACAGAAGATATACAAACTAAGGCATTAAACGATATAAATCTACATGTAAAAGACGGAGAATTTATTGCTATAATGGGGCCTTCTGGTTGTGGAAAATCTACCCTTTTAAATATACTTGGACTTATTGATATCCCATCCGATGGTAGTTATATGTTTCATGGAAAAGAAATAGGCAACCTAAAAGAAAAGGAGTTAACCAAAGCAAGAAAAGGTAATATTGGTTTTATTTTTCAGAGCTTTAATTTAATTGATGGCTTAACGGTTTACGAAAATGTTGAATTGCCATTAACGTTTATGAACATCAATCAAAAAGAACGAAAAGAAAAAGTAAAAGCTGTTTTAAAACGCATGAAAATAGACCACCGTTCTAACCATTTTCCGCAACAATTATCTGGAGGGCAGCAACAACGTGTTGCTATTGCTAGAGCTGTAATTACCGAGCCTAAATTATTGTTAGCAGATGAACCTACGGGAAATTTAGATTCTAAAAATGGTACCGAGGTTATGAATCTATTAACAGAGCTAAGTCAAGAAGGTGCAACTATTATTATGGTAACACACTCCGAAAGTGATGCAAATTACGCACACAGGGTCATCAACTTATTTGATGGAAAAATTGTAATGGAAACAAGCAATTAGTAATACAGCCAATTAACTAAATAACTAGATAAAAATGAACTTTATCAAACTAAATATTTTCTATCGTAATTTAAAAAGAGATAAACTTATTTCTATAATTAATGCAGTTGGTTTAATTATAGGTATACTAAGTGCCTTGTTTATTTTAGAGTATGTGTATTACCAAAGAAGCTACGATAGCCATCACGAAAATGCCAAAGATATTTATCGTGTTGCTTACAATCGTTATCAAAATAACGAAGTGTTATGGAAAACAGCCAATTCATTTCCACCAACCGGAAAATGGTTAAAAGAACATTATAGCGATGTTGTAAATCATGCGAGGATAACTCCAAAAAATGAAATAACCATAAGCTATAACAATGCCTCTGGAAGCAAAATTATTTATTCTGAAGATAAAACATACTATGCAACCTCTTCTATATTTGAAGTATTTACAATTCCATTATTACAAGGCGAAAAAGACCCTTTAAAAGCGCCAAATACAGTAGCAATATCACACCTCGCAGCAGAGCGTTATTTTGGAGAAGAACGTCCGTTAGGTAAAACAATAAAAGTAAATGGTAATGAAGATTACATGATAACTGCCGTTTATAAAAAGATGCCAAAAAATTCGATTGTAAAATCCGATTTTTTGTTTTCTATGGAAACCATTTACAAACAACGTTCTAGAATTAGAACAAGTTGGACTTATGATTATGGCAGTACTTTTATACAATTAAAACCAAATAGCGATTATAAAAAGCTAGAGAAAGAAGGCCTTCCTGAAATGATAGCTGCTAATTATAAAAAGCGCCTAGATTCGCAAGGCAAAAGAGATACATACTATTTACAACCGTTGCAGGATATTCATTTAACCTCTAACATAGAATATGAATCGGAGCCTCCTGTTAACGGAAAAATTATAAGTATTCTTTTTGGATTTTCTATTTTTCTTTTAATTATAGCTTGGATTAATTTTATAAACCTAACTACAGCACGCTCTATAGAAAGAGCCAACGAGGTAGGTGTTAAAAAAATTAATGGAGCCTCTAAAATGAATTTAATAACTCAGTTTTTAAGTGAAGCTTTCCTTTTTAACATACTTTGCTTAGCCATAACTATTGTATTATTTTATGCTTTAAATCCTTGGTTTAAAACCATTACTCAAATAGGCGATTTTAATTTATTTGAGCACTCTAAATTCTTAGGTACATTTATAGTAATTTTTGTTTTAGGCATTATAATTTCCTGTATTTATCCTGCTGTTATATTACAATCCTATAAACCTGTAACTGTTTTAAAAGGGAAATTTAAAAACAAACGCGAAGGAGTCTTTTTTAGAAAACTATTAGTTACTCTGCAATTTGTAATTTCAGTTGTATTGCTTTGCGGTACACTTATAGCATACAAGCAAGCTACGTTTTTAATGGAAAAAGATATGGGTATTAATTATGCTCAAAGTATAGTAATTAAAGCGCCCAAAACAGGAGAAAAACAGAGTGAATTACAAAGTAAAATTCTTTTAATGAAAGATGAATTAACTCAAATTCCTGAAGTAAAAGGATTTACTTTTTCATCTGATATTCCTGGTCAAGAAATTCAACATTGGTTTAGTTGTAGAAGAAAGGGGTACGACAAAACAGACACAAATTCTTTTTTCCAACTCTCTATAGATGACCAATTTCTAGAATTTTACAATGTAAAACTGCTTGCAGGAAGACTATTTAGGAAAGGCGAAAAAGAAACTGGAACCAAGAGTATTATTATGAATGTAAAAGCTATGGAACGTGTTGGTTATAAAACACCAGAAGAAGCTATTAATAACTTTGTTGTAACAGGTAGAAATGAAGAGTTTAAAATTATAGGCATTGTTGACGATTTTTATTATCAATCCATCAAAAACGAACCAGTACCAACGGTATTACGACTTACCGATAGTCACAAAGCCTTTTTAACCTTAAAAGTGGCTAGTAATAATACCACCGAAATTATTCAAAAGTTAAAAACCATTTATGAGAACTATTTCCCAGAACAACCTTTTGATTATTTGTCTCTAGAAAATAAGATAAGTAATACCTTGAAATCAGACCGAACGTTCTTATTTGTCTTTAGTTTATTTTCAATACTTGCTATTATAATTGCCGTAATTGGTATTGTGGGCTTAATATTAATCACTATTAGCCAACGTATGAAAGAAATAGGCATTAGAAAAGTCCTCGGCTCAGAATTAATGGATGTCTCTAAACTACTAGCTAAAGAAGTTGCTTCACAGATTATTACAGCTATAATAATTGCCATTCCTTTAGCTTGGTATGGTTATCAAAATTGGTTTTTAAAAACCTATATTAATAGCATAGAGTTGCATATATGGATGTTTTTAGTTCCTGTTATTGTGCTTTTTATAATCGTTTTTTTAGTAATTCATCTTGTGGCTTTAAGAGCGTACCAAATGACTTTGTCTGAAGTATTGCAAAATGAGTAATTAGACGTGTAAAGCTATGAGTTGAATTGGTGTAGAGTTTAGTGTTAGACACAATTAAAAAGACTAATTCTCTTTCTGAAAAGTGTAACAACTAGCAAAAATGGGTGTCTATTAAACGAGCCTAAACGAACTTTATGAAACATTACCTTAAATATCTATTGCTGTTGGTTATAATAATTACCAATAGTTGTACAAATTCAACTTCAAATAAAGCACAAGAAGAAGATGAAAAAGCATTTGATACTTACGTCATAAAAAATGTAAATATAATTCCGATGACAACTCATAATGAAGTCATTGAAAATGCAATCGTTGTAATACAAAATCAAAAAATTATTTCGATTAATGATACCATTCCTGATGGGGCAAAAACAATAGATGGCAAAGGGAAATGGTTAATCCCAGGTCTTATTGATATGCATGTTCATTCTGTATCTCATGTTAATTTTGGAAAAAGTTCTCCTACTCAAGGCGCTACTTTTTTCTTTAACTCGCAAGACATGGTAACTCCTTATGTAACAAATGGTGTTACAACAATATTTGACTTAAATTCCAATTCGTCATATTTTGCGTTAAGGAATGAAATTGCAATTGGAGACGTAATAGGTCCAAAAATTGCGTTAGCCAAATTACTTAATGGTGGAAATGATGTAGGTCATGTTAATACACCTTCTGATGGTCGACAAGCAGTTAGAAGCGCAAAAGCAGATGGATATCATTTTATAAAAACGTATACTCATTTAAACAAAGAAACATTTTTAGCTATAGTAGATGAAGCTAAAAAACTAGAACTTAAGGTTATTGGGCATATTCCTAAAGCATTCGAAGATAGACTTGAAGAAGCATTTGTACCTAACTTTAGTATGGTAGCTCATGCCGAGGAATTTGCGAGGTATTGGCGCAAAGACAATTCTTATAAGAAAGCGTTAGAATATGCTAAAATGGCTAAAGAAAACAACACATGGGTTGTGCCCACTTTAACTGTAATGGATTGGATAAATAAACAAAGTAAGTCGCTTGATTGTATAACACAATTAAGTTCTTTAAAATATCTACATCCAATTTTTCAAGACAAATGGATAAACCATAATAAACATTCAAAGAATTCATCTACTAATTACTCGGTGTATTTAGACAGTCTTGTAAATTTTAACAATAAGCTTGTTAGAGCCTTCAAGGAGACAGGAGTGCCAATAGTTACAGGTACCGATGCAATGTGTTCTGGAGTTGTTCCTGGTTTTTCTGTTCATGACGAGTTAGAACTGCTTGTAGAAGCAGGTTTAACACCAGAAGAGGTACTAATTTCGGCCACTCGTTTGCCAGCAACTTGGCTAGGTATAGACAAGAAAACAGGAACTATAGAAGCAGGTAAAGATGCAGACTTAATTTTACTTAATTCAAACCCCCTTGATAATATTAATAATACAAGAGATATAGATGGTGTTTTCGTTAGTGGTACATGGCTTAATAAGTCTAAAATAGATAGTATGCTTTCTGATTTGGCTAGCCGAAATAATGAATCATTAGGAAAGTATAAATGGAAAAAAAGAAGAGCGTACTAGAAAAAACTATGATTAACAACCGTTGTAAAATATTAATAAAGTAAAAATGGAGTTGATGAAGAAACTAATATT
>CAYPHE010000077.1:0-10479 GCA_964410075.1 uncultured Polaribacter sp. | reverse complement strand
ATGCTATCAAATTTACTTCCTTTTTCAATAGCTACATTTTTATTGGCGCTTTCTCCTGGGCCAGACAATATATTTGTACTTACACAAAGTATAGCTAACGGAAAAAGAGTTGGTTTAGCGATTATTTGTGGATTAATTTCTGGATGCTTAGTTCATACAACTTTATTGGCTTTTGGAGTTTCTGCAATCATAAAACAATCTGAAAATTTATTCCTAACGCTTAAAATTTTTGGAGCTGTTTATCTATTCTATTTAGCTTTTAAAGTAGCTAAATCTTCATCAAAAATTCAACTAAATAAATTTGATAATTCTAATAAAAATAATTGGAGATATTATAAACAAGGTTTTATAATGAATGTGCTAAATCCTAAGGTAACTTTATTTTTTTTAGCTTTTTTTCCTGGTTTTTTATTTAGTGAAAAAATTACTACGGTTACACAATTTTATGTTCTCGGATTACTATTTATGCTGATTTCGTTTATCGTATTTACCTTAATTGCTTTTTTAGCAGCAAGTATTGGAAAACAAATTCAACAAAATAAGAAATTTGGTCTATTCTTTAAATGGATGCAAATTATGGTATTTATTGGAATTGGTGTTTTAAATTTGATTTAGATACTAGATTTTTAGACTAGTTATTAATAGAGAAAGGAAAATAAAAAATCTTAATATTTTGAAAGTTATTTTTGAATTTTAATGTCTACTAACTAAAGACTACTTCCTCAATAGTATCCAATAAAATTTCACATCCCATTTTAATTTCTTCATCAGAAATAGTTAGGGGAGGAGTTATGCGTAAAGCACGACCTTCAAACAATAAAAAGAAAAGAATCAATCCTTTTTCTAAACAACGCAACACAATTTTTGTTGCCAATTCAGGAGTTTCTACAATAGCAGCTAACATTAACCCTCTGCCTCTTATTTCTTTAATTGCAGGGTGTTCTAAATAGGTTCTTACTAATTTTTCTTTTCGTAAACTTTCTTTTGATAAATTTTGATTAAGAATTTCTTGAGCAGTGGCTAAACCAGCAGCAGCAATTACAGGATTACCAGCAAATGTAGAAATATGCCCTAATTTAGGATTATCTTTTAATAGCTGCATCATGTTAAAATTGGCAATAAAAGCACCTATTGGCATTCCTCCACCCAAACCTTTACCTGTAATAATTATATCTGGAACTACATTATAATTTTCAAATCCCCAAAAAGTACCTGTTCGGCAAATTCCAGTCTGAATTTCATCGACAATTAGTAAGGCACAAACTTCATCACATCGTTGTTTTACCTTTGTTAAATAGTTGTTTTTAGGTTCAATAAAACCTGCACCGCCTTGTATAGTTTCTAAAATAACTGCAGCAGTTTTGGTAGTAATTTTATCTAAATCGAGTTCATTATTAAATTCGATAAAACGTGTACCTGGAATTAAAGGTCGAAACGCCTGATTTTGTCTTTCTACTCCAGAAACACTCATGGCTCCCATAGTATTGCCGTGATATGAGTTTTTACCTGCAATAATTTCGCTTCGTTTGGTAACTCTTTTGGCTAATTTAATGGCCCCTTCAGTAGCTTCTGTTCCAGAATTTGTTAAGTAAACCGAATTTAAGTTTTTAGGAGAATTTTCTGCAAGTAATTTGCATAATGCTACTTGAGGTTGTTGAATAAATTCGCCATAAACCATTACATGGCTGTACAAATCTAGTTGGTTTTTAATGGCTTGGGTAACTTTTGGATGATTATGCCCCAAACTATTTGCAGAAACACCAGCAACAAAATCTAAATATTCTTTTCCTTTAGTATCGTAAATATAACTGCCTTTTGCCCTTGAAATCTCTATGGCTAAAGGGTGCGGAGAGGTTTGTGCTTGATATGTGAAAAAATCTTTTTTCATTAGATTTTTTCATTTGTTACTTTGGCTTTTTTGGGAAGTACTGCTTTTGTTTTTTCCGACGGTTCTTCTTTGTCCTCTTCCTTAGGAGTTTTTTGATTATCTTTTGTAAAGATGTCTTCCTTAGTTTTTGGCTGTTCTTCTTCTCGCCAAATAAAACCTTTTAATTTTTTATCACTTTCAGGAAATGTAGAAGGAGGATATGTTTTTCCGTCTGATTGCACCATGTATTTGATTGAAACAATCTCACCATCTTCTAGCGTAAATTCAATATTACTAGAAATTTCTTTGGTAATGGTTTCTAATTTTTTGGTTTCTTCATTCCTATTAAAGTAAACAGATTCGGCATTTCCTTTTACCAGAAGTGTTCTTAATTTATTATTATAAAATTTACCAAACATATTTCTACCTTTTATCTGATTAAAATTATCATTAGGAATAGAATCGTTTGCAATAGAATCTTTTGAAATGATAAAAGAGTTGTTTAGTACTTTTAAAGAATCTAATTTTTCAGTTTCTGTGTTCGATAATAAATGAATGGTATCTCCCGTAATTTGATTTTTATCTGACCATAAAATAGGGCTTTTAAACATTCTTGTTAAACCTTTACTTTGGTCTGTATGAATAGAATCGCACTTACCCTGTAAATCTGACTTAAAAATTTTAACATCATGAAACGTTCTTACAATTCTTTCTTCTGGTTTGCCAGTTATCATAATTGTATCTCCGTGCACAAACATAGAATCTTTATCTACTATAGAAATAGCTACCGCTCTTTTAACAATAAATAGAGAATCTTTCAACTCAAAAAGTTCGGCATAGTTTCCTCTAGTTACAAGATTTTGTAAAGTATCTATTACTTCAATATTATTAGTTGCAGAAGCAAAACCTTTATTTTTATCGTAATACAAACTATCTCCTTCAATAGTTCTTTCATTGGCAAACAGTTTGGCATTTTTTACAAAATGAGAAATATCGGTTTTGGTATTATAAAACCCTTTCTCACAGTAAATTTTATTGCCGTTTTCTTTATTTGTAACTGTAGAAGGCCCATATAAATAAGTATAACCAGATTCTGTATAATAATCTAAATGGTTAGATTCTAAAAAATGATTTTCGTTATCAACAGTTACGTTTACTGTTGCTGTAAATTTTTTAGTCTCTAAAAAATAGTTACCAACTTTACTTTTTAGGGTATTTGTAGCATCTTTAATTGTTCCAAAAGTTTTGTAATAAAATTTCTGATTTATTCTATCTAAATTTAACGTATCTGTGGTTAATGTAATAGAAGGATCTTTAGCAACTACATTTCCCCAAGAAACAGATTGTTTAGAATCTGCATCATAATCTACATAATCACTAGTTTGGGTTATGGTATCTCCTTGATTTATTAATACGTTTTGAATAGCTTTTAAATAGTTTCTTTCTTTAAAGTAAAAGGCTTTATCGCAGGTAATGATAATTCCATCATTTTCTACTTTTACATTACCTAATAAAACTGTTGCTCCCGAGTATTTTTCTTTATCGGTTTTTTGAATATCTGCATTAAGTATTCTAATTTTTTTGTTTTGAGACAAAGAAATTAAAGAAAAAAACAGAAAAAATGTAGCTATTATTTGTTTCAAGAAAATTGGCTATTTCAGCAAAAATAATGAAAAGAATAGCTGAAACTACTAATGAAAAGTGAATTTTTTAGATAACGAATAAATTTTAATTATTCGTTAAGAATAAGTTTGATTGTGTAATAAAAATGATTCTTAGCAACCTTTACATAATTCATTAAATTAAGAAATATGCTTTACAATATTTTCTAATTTACGAGCTTTTGGATATAAAATATTGGTTTCTAAGTGCAGGTGTTTGATTAAGTCTTCTTCAAATTTTTCCAATTTGTAGTATAATATTTTAACTTGTTTATCCTCAATAACTGGTATTGTGTAGTTTTTGGTTAGATGTCGTATTTGTTTAAAAATCAGCAAAGTAATGTTTTGTTTTTCTTTTAGTCGATCTAAAGAATATGCTAAACAAGTTGCATTATTAAAATCGAATTTATGTTGCTTTCTTTTGGCCTGCAATAACTCTTTTATGTAAGGAAATAGTACTTTTTCTTCTTCTTTAATATGATGCGTCAAATCTTCGCTAACTTTAAAAAGTAGGGCATAAATTTCAGTAAAATAAGCATGTTTTTCGCCATTCTGTTTTACTACATCCAATAACAATTTTTTTATAAAAGGAATATTTTCTTCAACATATTCATGATGAATATTAATTAAATAATCAGCTAAAAAATCTAATTGCCATGCATTATAATCTTTTAAATATGAATTGTTTTTTTCTACTTTTATCAATTCAGAAACTAAATAATAATAATCGATATTTTTATTTTTACAAGCCTCTGCTAAGCAAAGGTGACCATCAATTGTATAATCGATTCCATTTTTTTTAAAAATTGTTGCTGTTTTAATATTATTGATAACAATATCTGCAACCGATTGAAATTCTATGGCGTTCATAACGAATACAATTGTAGTGATATTACAAATAAACAGACTATTTGTTTTTTGAAATATGATTTTTGTCATAAGTCTTATAAGCGAGAACTTAAGAAACTATACAATTGGTAATATTTACATAGAAAAGGTTTTCCAACTAAATATCAAGAAAAAATCGTTCTTTACTTTTCGATTTTCCTCCAATTTTTAGATAAAATTGTATGGCTTTTTCATTAAAATTAGGTGTTTGCCATTGAATATGAGTACAATTTTCTGATTTGCCATATGCCTTAATCATTTCCATAATTGATTTGCCTAATCCTTTTCCTCTGCTAGCTTCGTCTAGATACAAACAGTCTAGGTAGATATAAAAACCTGCATCCCATGTAGAAAACTGCTTCATAAAAGTTGCATAACCAATTAGCATGTTGTTGTTCTCTACAACCAAACATTTGAGTGTAGGATTTTTAGTAAATAGAAATTGAGACAATGCTTCCAACTTGTTTTTAGGATTGTAATTGGCTTGCTCAAATTCGGCATGTGCTTGGCACAATTTTATTATTTCTGGTAAGTCTTTTTCTATAGCAAATCTTATTTCCATTATATTTAATTTTTTAACAAGCGCACTGTATTTGAGCTCCCTTAGTTGGTTTTTTTCCATCTGTTGCGTAGCCATCAAATTTCCACCATTCTATTCCTCCAATAAGTTCTTTTACTTTAAACCCTAACTTGGTCATTTTTAATGCACCTTTTGTAGAAGCATTACACCCAATTCCATCACAATAGCAAACATATGTTTTAGATTTGTCTAAATGTTTTGTGTTTTCTTTGGTCATTTCTCTATGAGGGATATGAATTGCGGTAGGAATATGCTCCTTTTCAAATCCAAAAGCTTGTCTTGTGTCTAAGGCTACAATATTATTATTTTTTTCTAATTCATCAAATAAATCTGAAGGATCCATTTCGTAAGCCAATTTACTTTCGTAAAATTCAATTTGTTTTTGCATAATTCTAATTTTTATTTCTCAAAGGTAATTCGCTTTATATATTTATATTGATAAGAAAATTGAGGTTTTTTAATGTGTAATTGAAATTTTCTCAATTACTTCCTAACTCCAATTTCCTAACTTTGTAGCATATGGAAATTAAATATTTTAGACTGATAAAAACAATTTCAGAGGAAGGAAGCATTGCAAATTCTGCTGAAAAACTTTTTTTAACACAGTCAGCTTTAAGTCATCAGTTAAGAGATTTAGAAGAAAGGTTAGGTTTTAAAGTGTTTCTTAGAACTAGAAACCAATGGAAATTAACTGATGAAGGAAACGAACTATATAAATTAGGAAATTTTATTTTAGACAGTATAGAAAAAGGTTTTAAAAATATAGAACAGCTACAAAAAGGTTCGGCGGGAACAATAAAAGTAAGTACAGAATGTTACAGCTTTTACCAAGGTCTTTCCTCTTTTATTCAAAAAATGGGCGTTTTATATCCAGAAATAAACGTTGATTTAATTTTAGAAGCCACACACCAACCAATTCCAAAAATTTTATCTAATGAAATTGATATTGCAATAGTTACTTCAAAACCTAAAGATGAAAACTTGTCTAGTATTGAGGTGTATCATGATGAAATTTTTGCCATTATGCATAAAGAAAGTTCATTAAAATCAGTTGATTTTTTAGAAGCGAATCATTTCTCTAATGTGCATTTAATTATTCATTCTTTTCCTTTAGAAACAGTTTCTATATATGAACATTTTTTAAAACCAAATCATATAAATCCACAAAAGATTTCTGCAATACCTTTAACAGAAGTCGCTTTAGAAATGGTAAATGCTAATATGGGAATTATTTGTATGCCAAAATGGGCATTAAAATCCTTTAGACTATCCGAAGATTTAGTTTTTAAAAAAATTGGTAAAAATGGTCTGAAAAGAATACATTATTTGGTTTTCAGAAAATCTGATGCTACAAAAAAATACATCAACGATTTTATTTTAAACTTCGAGGATCATTTTACATTTTGAACACAATAACTAAAAGATTTTTTTAGAAAGTTTATGATTATTAGGTGTTTTTATTAAATAAAGATTAAAAAAACAAAAGACAAACCTGTTCTAGTTGCCTATTTCGTATTTTTATATGATAATAAATAAGTATGAAATCTCCTTTTGAACTCTCAAAAAAAGAAATGCAATCTTTTGGTTATAAAATTGTCGATAGTATTGTTGATCATTTTGTAAATATCGAAGAAACCAAACCTGTAGCAAAAGCATCTCGTAAAGAAATGGATACACTTTTTTTACAAGAAGCCCCAGAAAATCCTACAAACGCAAATGATGTTTTACAGTTTGTTTTAGAAAATGTTATACCTAATAGCAATGTTTCTACACATCCAAAATCATTTTCTTTTGTACCAGGACCAAGCAATTTTATAAGCACAATGGCAGACAGTTTGGCAACTGGTTTTAATATTTTTTCAGGAGGATGGATGTTGTCTCCTGCAGCTGCAGAATTAGAAATCGTAACAATGAATTGGTTACTACAGTTTTTTGGTTTTCCTGTAAAAAAAGGTGGTGGCGTATTTACAAGTGGTGGTTCTGTTGCCAATTTAACTGCAATAATAACTGCAAGAAGAATAAAGTGCGAAGATGATTTTTCTAAAGCAATTATTTATTTATCGGATCAAGCACATTCCTCAAATATTAAAGCAATTCGAATGCTGGGATTTACTAAAGAACAAGTTAAAGTAATTCCAACTGATAACAATTTTAAATTGAACACCAATAAATTAAAAAATGAAGTTGCTAAAGACAAATTATTAGGTAATGTTCCGTTTTGTATTATTGCTACAGCAGGTACTACAAATACTGGAACTGTAGACGATTTAGAAGAAATAGGAGCAATATGTAAAAAACATAATTTATGGTTTCATATTGATGCAGCTTATGGTGGAGCGGCTATTTTAGCAGAAAATGGAAAACATTTACTAAAAGGAATCGAATTAGCGGATTCTTTAACAGTAGATCCTCACAAATGGTTTTTTCAACCTTACGAAATTGGTTGTTTATTAGTAAAAGATTCTAGTTGGTTAAACAATACATTTAGCGAAAAACCAGAATACTTAAGAGACATAGAAGGGAATGCGTCTGAAATTAATTTCTATGATTACGGAATTCAATTAACCCGACGTTTTAGAGCCTTAAAGTTTTATATGTCTATAAAAACTTATGGTTTACAAGCGTTTAGAAAAGCAATTACTTATAACATTCAATTGGCAGATCAAACGGAAGAAATTTTAAGAAATAGTATTTTTTGGGAAGTAGTAACTCCAGCAAATTTGGCAATTATAAATTTTAGATTTAATTCTTTACATGATGATTTGGATGATAAAATCTTGGATGAAATTAATCAAAAAATATCTGAAAAAGTAATGGAAAGTAGAGAAGCTCTTTTAGTTACTACAGTTTTACAAAATAGAGTAGTTATTCGTATGTGTTTAATCAATCCCAAAACAACAATAGATCATATTAAAGAAACGGTTAACCAATGTGAAGCGTTTGGTAAAGCATTACTTTTAAAATATAAAAAATAGCCCTAAGCTTTTTATTACCATTGAATGATATTTATCATGCATTTCCATTTTATATAAGTTTAGTTTGCACGCTTATTAAAAACCGAATACATGAAAAACCCACATTCATTTCATATTCCTGTTATGGGAATTGGATTTACAATAGATTCTCCTCTAAAAGTTGCACAATTTGGTGTTGACTCTGTTATTTCTTTAGTAGATGATATTCTTATCGAAAAAATGCGCAAATTTTATAGCGAAAAATTTGAAATTCCTTATCAAGAAATATCAGATAAAGTAGACGATTTTCGAGCAAAGCGAATAACATCTTACCTTAATTTGCTTCATGAACAAACAGAACAAAAGTTTAATCAATTAAAGAATATTACATCGGCAAAAAGTAAAGTTTTAAAGCAATATATAGATATGCTTCCAGAATATTCTACCTTAAAAAAAGAGTTTACAAAACTTACAGAAAATAAAGTAGATTTTACAAAAGTTAAAGATTGGATTGCTAAAAACTTAAGTAAGGGAAGTATAGATGTAAATATTATGACTAAGGTTGATAAAGAAAATTATAGAAATAAGGAATTATTACCATCTATATATAATGATGCTCATGCCGCTTTACGTGGCTTTTCTAATAGCAAATTATCTTCATCTTTAGTACTTTCAGCTGGTTTAAATCCTAAATTATATTCTTACATCAGCAACTTTAATGATTTTTATCCAGATGAGCATGGCAATATACAAAAGAAGATCATTTTAAAAGTTAGCGATTATAGATCTGCGTTTGTGCAAGGAAAATTTTTAGCTAAAAAGGGTATCTGGGTTTCAGAATACAGAATAGAATCTGGCTTAAACTGTGGAGGCCATGCTTTTGCAACTGATGGTTTTTTACTAGGAACGGTTTTAAAGGAATTTAAAGAAAATAGAACAATTTTAAAAAATGAAATTCAACGTATTTTAAATGAAGCTTTAGCAAATAAAAATAGAGTAGTGCCTAAAGATTTAGCACTAAAAATTACTACTCAAGGAGGCGTTGGAACTGGAGAAGAACATGAATTTTTATTAAAAGAATATGAATTAGATTCTATAGGCTGGGGGAGTCCTTTCTTATTAGTGCCAGAAGCAACAAGTGTTGATAAACAGACCATGCAAAAATTGGTAGAAGCTAAAGAACAAGATTTGTATTTGAGCAACACCTCTCCTCTAGGAATTCCATTTAATACTTTAAAGGGAAATACAAAAGATGTTGAAAAACAGAAACTTATTCATAAAGGAAGACCAGGAACTTCTTGCCCAAATAAATTTATACAATTAAATAAAGAGTTTAAAGAATCTGGTTTATGTACTGCTTCTAGAACTTACCAGCATTTGAAATTGAAAGAATTAGAAAGTTCAAATTTATCTGAAATTGTAAAAAAGGAAAAATACAACCAGATTACCGAAAAATCTTGCATCTGTGTAGGTTTGGGTACGTCTACTTTATTATTGAATAAGATGAGTACGAAAAAAGTAGGAAAAGGTGTTTCTGTTTGTCCGGGACCCAATATGGCGTATTATAATAAAACCATGACTTTAAAAAAGATTACAGATCATATTTACAAAAGAGATAATGTAGTATCTGCTGAAAGACCACATTTTTTTATAAAAGAATTGTCTCTATATGTCAATCATTTTAAAGAAAAAGTACAGGAAGTTAAAACTGATTTAGACAAAAAGAAACTAAGGTATTTATCTAAATTTAAAAATAATTTAGAAGAAGGAATACAGTATTACAAAGAATTATTTGAAACTAATACCTTATTTTTTGAAGCTTATAGAAGTACGCTATTAAATGCCTTGGATTTAGAAAATCAAAAACTAAATTTAATTAGTACAGAAATTGATAAATTGTAAACCAAAAAAGACTGTTTGATATTTATCAAACAGTCTTTTTTTAAAGGTAAACTTATTGTTTATCTTAATATAGTTTGTTTTCTATCAGGACCAACAGAAACTATTCTTACAGGAACTCCAGTTTCTTTTTCGATAAAAGAAATGTAATCTAGTAAATTTTGTGGCAATTCATCTGCAGTGGTCATTTTTGTTAAATCGTCTTCCCACCCTTTAAATTCTGTATAATTTACAGAAACATTCTCTGGTTCTATATTGTAAGGTAAATGTTCAATTTCTTCACCTTTATAGTTGTAAGAAGTACATACTTTTAGAGTGTCAAAACCAGAAAGTACATCTCCTTTCATCATCATTAATTGTGTAACTCCGTTTACATCTACAGCATATTTTAAAGCTACTAAATCTAGCCATCCACAACGTCTTGGTCTACCTGTTGTAGCTCCAAATTCGTGACCAACTTTTGCCATAGTAGCTCCATCTTCGTCAAATAATTCCGTAGGAAATGGTCCAGAACCAACACGAGTTGTATAAGCTTTAAAAATTCCAAAAACTTCTCCGATTCTATTAGGAGCAACACCTAAACCTGTACAAGCACCTGCGGCAGTTGTATTAGAAGATGTTACAAATGGA
>CAYPHE010000076.1:6719-10652 GCA_964410075.1 uncultured Polaribacter sp. | reverse complement strand
AATCTTCATTTAATCTTCCTGATTTTTGTACTGCAATTCTTAAGTTACTCATTTTTAATTTTTATTTGGTTTGAGCAAATAGGTTTAAAATTAAAAAACCTGTTTGATTTGCTCAAACAGGTTTATAAATATTTTGATTTTATTCAATACATTTTTAAATCGCTTGAGTGCAATTGTAAAAATGATGGTTATGTGATTGAATAAATTTCATTTTGTTTTAAATTTCTGCAAATATCTAAATATTATCCTATAAATTCCAAATGATATTCAAAAAAAATTAATCTTTTTCTACTTTTTGGTATGTAGTATTTGCCCATCTTATCTGCGCTCTTCCACCCCAAACTCTATAGGCTCCATATCTTATTCCAGATTGAGTTCCTCTTTCTGGCTCAGGAATATTCCAATTAAAAGCTTTATCTCCAATTATAGCATCAGAATAATGAATTTTTTTTGTAGCATCTGTAGGATCTTGTCTAAAACCAACTTCTAATTCTATTTTAGTAGGCACACCTTTCTTTACATTAGTTAAAAATACTACATCTCTACCATCACCTCCAGAACCTCCTCTAAAATTAATTTGCTCTCTAAATATATCAAATGAAACTTGTACATTTTCTCCTTTACTGTTAAGTCCGTATTTAGGTTTTGCTAAGTACAAACATATAGCTGGATCAGCAGACCCACCTCCACCAGTATGCTTTCCTTTGGTTTGCATAATGTAAGTTCCATCTCTACTATCTGTAGCAGAATCTCCTGCTTCTAATATTACTACCGTACCAGTAAATTTAACGAAAGTACCTACACCCGTTTTATTTGCTCTTGCCAAAGAACGCTCAATTCTTGGTTGTAATGTATTTGGTGCGTCCATATGATTTGAACCATCGGTTATATTGTATACTCCATATGTTGTCCCTTCAAAAACAATTTCTTTATAATCTGCATAACAACTTCTGTCATCAATTGTTCCTGTATTAACAGAGCCACTTATATCTGCTCCAGTTGTTCTATTAGCATTTGTACCTTCATTAGTACATGCCAAAGATGGTCCTGTTTCTTCTCCAGGAAAAATAATTACTTCTCCACCTACCTGAGGTTCTTTCTCTTCTTCTTTTACTTCCTCTAAATTATTTAATAAATCTTCAAGTTCATTAGCTCCTCCTTCGTCACTTGTACAAGATTGAAAAGTTGTAAAAGAAAGTACTGCCATTATAGACAAAACATAGTAATTAAATTTCATTTTCTTCATATTCGTGTGTGTTATATATTGCCTGTTATTTAAAACAAAATTAAATAAAAATTAACAAGAAACTGTCCTGTTGTGTTCTGGCAATATTTTGTTAAAAAATTATTATTTGTCTTTTTTGGGAATAAAATTTAATGCTACACCATTAATACAATGTCTTTCTCCTGTAGTTTCTGTCGGACCATCTTTAAAAGAGTGTCCCAAGTGTCCTCCACAAGTATTACATTTCAACTCGGTTCTGGCATAACCAATTTTATAATCTACATCAATTTCTACACTTCCTTTTATAGCTCTATCAAATGAAGGCCAACCTGTACCTGAATTAAATTTATGTTCAGATTTATACAATGGTGTTTTACAGGCTGCACAAACATAAGTACCTTCTTTTTTATTACTGTTTAAAGGACTCGTAAAAGAGCGTTCTGTTCCTGCTTCTCGCAAAACATAATATTCCATTTGCGTCAATTGCTCTTTCCATTCTTTATCAGTCTTTTCTACTGCGTACTTTTTTGTATTTGCCTTATTTTTTTGAGCAGTTATATCACAACTAAATAACGCTAAACAAAAAATTAAAGTATAAATTAATCTCATATTAAAAATTTATATATCCGTCGTATATCTATAGACAAATTACAAAAAAGTTATTTTTTTAACATTTAAATTAGAGTTAAATGATAAATATTTTTGAAATGCGTTATCCTTACACTGAAAAAAATCAATAAAATTTTGAATAAATAGTATCTTGCGGGCAAAATAAATTTATAAAGATGAAAAAAACACCTTTACTACTTGCTGTAATACTCTTATTTCAAATGTGTAGTACAGTTCCAATAACGGGAAGAAAACGAATAAATTTAGTAAGTGATGCAGAAATTCTACCTGTAGCTTTTGCGCAATATGACTCTTTTTTAGAGGAAAATAAGTTATCAGAGAACGAAAAAGCAACTAACCAAATTCAACAAATTGGAAAAAGAATTTCTAGTGCTGTAGATAAATTTATGAGAGCAAATGGAATGACATCAGAAGCCAATTCTTATAAATGGGAGTTTAACTTAGTAGAAGACAATACTGTAAATGCTTGGTGTATGCCTGGAGGAAAAGTTGTTTTTTATACAGGAATTTTACCAATTTGTGCAAACGACGATGGTATTGCAGCAGTTATGGGGCACGAAGTTGCTCATGCTTTTGCTAAACACGGCCAAGAAAGAATGTCTCAAACACAATTACAACAATATGGAGGACTTGCAGTTGCTTTAGGTACTTCTGGAAAAAGTGAAGAAGCTCGAGCAATTTGGAACACTGCTTATGGTATTGGTTCTCAAGTTGGATTACTTAAATACAGTAGAACACACGAATCTGAAGCAGATAAATTAGGACTAATATTTATGATTATGGCTGGCTATAATGGTACCGAAGCTGCTGAAGTTTGGGTAAGAATGAGCCAAAGGTCTGGAGGTAGTAGTACGCCTGAATTTCTAAGTACTCACCCTTCTAATGAATCTAGGATACAAACTTTAAAAAACTATTTACCAGAAGCTAAAAAAGAAGCTGCTAAATATAATAGTTAACATTATCTTCAAATTAAAAAATATAGATTTACTATATTGTAACCGTTCAAAAAATTAATTTTGAACGGTTTTTTTATGTAATATGTTAAAAAAAGGAGATAAAAAGTTAATAAAGGCATGGGCGTTTTACGACTGGGCAAATTCTGTATATTCTTTGGTGATCAGCACGGCTGTGTTTCCATTGTATTATTCTGCTGTTACCGAAAATGAGTCTGTCTGGTTTTTAGGAATGGAATGGAGTGTGCCAGATACATTGTATAGTTATGCTTTATCTTTTTCTTTTTTAGTTGTTGCTTTTCTATCTCCAATTTTATCAGCAATTGCAGACTACACTGGTAACAAGAAAAAGTTTATGAAATTCTTCTGTTGGTTGGGAGGCTTATCTGTTATGAGCTTGTATTTTTTTGATGGGTTAGATAAAGTTTGGCTTGGAATTGTTTTTTCTGTTTTAGCAAGTATTGGTTTTTGGGCTAGTATTGTCTTTTACAATTCTTATTTACCAGAAGTTGCGTTTCCAGAACAACAAGATAAAGCTAGTGCAAAAGGATTTATTTTTGGATATGTTGGTTCAGTTATTTTATTAATTATAAATCTAATCATGATTTTATTTCCAAATACATTTGGTATTTCTGAAGGCTTAGCCTCAAGAATATCTTTTGTAATGGTTGGTTTATGGTGGATTGGCTTTGCACAAGTAACTTTTAGAAAATTACCTAACAATGTACACAACAGAAAACCTGAAAAAGATTTTATTTGGAAAGGCTTTAAAGAGTTAAAAAAAGTATGGGTAGAATTGAAAAACTACCAGACTCTACGTAAATTTTTAATTGCCTTCTTTTTATTGAGTATTGGAGTACAAACCATTATTTTATTGGCTACAATTTTTGGTTCCTCAGAATTAGGTTTAGAAACTACTAGTTTAATTATAACCGTTTTAATGATTCAATTAGTAGCCATTTTAGGAGCTTGGCTATTTTCTAATATTTCTAAAAAATATGGAAACTTTAAAGCACTAAAAATAACATTGCTATTTTGGATTTTAGTTTGTTTTTGTGCTTTTTTATTGCATAAAGATTTACCTAACGTAGCTTTTTACTTTTATGGTTTAGGAGGGTTACTAGG
>CAYPHE010000076.1:0-6619 GCA_964410075.1 uncultured Polaribacter sp. | reverse complement strand
TCTGTAGTCCCATTTCCAGACAAAGCATCTGCAACAGAACCGTCATTTGGTTTTTTTCCTTCATGAACTACAGAAATTGTTAAGTTTCCAGTACCTGCAGCACCAGTAGTTACATTCGTTTTAAAACCAAGAGCATAATTGTTACCATCAACATCGGTAGTTTCAAACGCTAAGGCAGCAACATTAGTAATGTAGAAAATTTCATGTTCATCTGCCTCACTTTCAGCAATTTCTTCTCCAACATTTTCAATTTCTCCATCTTCTTCTTCGTGTAATAACTCTAAAACACCTTTATAAGAAGCATCTGCTGTTAAAGCTCCTGAAACTTCTGTAGTTCCATCTGCTCCACCTTCACCATCTTCATCTTTAAAAGTAAAAGTTACAACGTCTGTTGCATCTGCTTCATTAGTTAAGGTGTATCGTAAGATATTAATCTCTTCCTCGTGTTCGTGATCTTTATCATCATCATGATCGTCTTCTTCTGAACAGGCTGTAAATGTTAGTGCCGAAATAAATAGTATGGCTAATAATCTAGTTGTTTTCATGGTTTTTAATTTAAAATTTGACATAATTTTTATTAATAATTGAATTTAAGTTTAATGGTAAAATTTCTACCCAAATCATCAGCGAAATAGCGTAGTGTGTTTAAATAATTTCTATACGAAATATTAAATATGTTTTCTATGTTAAAAGCAATAGTTAAGCTGTTATTTTTAGCAATTTTAAAGTTAGCTGAACTATTAAAATGAAATAATGTAAAAGCGTCTGTAGGCGAACTAATGTCTACAAGAACATCTTCTTGGCTTATTGGATTAAATGTTGAAAAATTATAATCAGGAAATCTATTTTGTTTCAATTCTGTTTGTTGAGTAACTCCTATAGAAAGGTTATAAAATTCTTTATTTGTATATGCAATAGTATTTGAAAAAGTAAACGGAGGCATATGTATTAAAGGAATATCTTCTGTAACATTGTCTCCTTGTAACAAACTTAAATTTCCTTTATAATTAAACCTATTTGATAATTGTTTGTTGGCATCTATATCTACCCCAAATATTTGAGCATTAACTTGATGGTATTGCCATTCTACAAAAGCACCTCTAATTGTAGTTAACGCCTCTCCTGCTGGTATTAATTGAATAAAATCATTGATATACTTATAATAAGGACTTATTGAAAAACCAAAACTTTGGTTGTTTCGTTGAAATGAAACAATAAACTTATTAGCAACTTCTTTAGTTAACGTAAGGCGGCCTGTTTCTATTCTTGCAGCACTATGATGCAAACCGTTACTAAACAATTCTGAAGCATTTGGCATTCTTGAAGCTAATCCGTAATTGAATAAAAACTCGAAATCGTTATCAAAAAACCTAGTTAACCCCAAACTAGCAGATATATTATGATAATTGAATTTTGGAAAGGTTAATATTTCAAAATCTTCTTCTATACCAGAACTAAACTCTGGAAATAATTCATCATAATTGTTTTCTTCCCAATCAAAAACTTTGTATTCTTTTTCAGCTTCAATTCTAGAAAAATCATATCGAAAACCTGCACTTAATTTAGTATTATAATCTATGTTATGGTTTGCAATAATATAAACACCAGCTTCATACTTATCGTAATCTGGAATTAAAGGAATACTGATTCTTGTAATGGATTCGTCTGCGGAATCATTCTGCTGATAACGCAATAAAAAACCTGTATTTACAGACCAATTTTCAAAAGCATCTATCTTTAAGTTAGGTTGAAAAGAAGTAGTAAACAGTCTAAAATCTGCAGCAGGAAAATCTCTAAAACTTGCTCTTCGTCTGTCAAATTCTTTTCGCCTATTTACTTGAAAATCGTATTGCATGGTTAACTTTCCCAAACCTTTAAAACGCCTATACGCTTCTACTTTACCCAAATGGTGTGTTATGGTTTGTTTTGGATTATCTATACCATAAGAAAAATCATCGATAAATGAAGGCTCTCCTCTATTAATTGCTCTTACCAAATCGTTTACATTACCAACATGTGCCGCTCTAATAATACCTATTGTATTATTTACATAACTATAATAAGCGTCAAAACCTTTTTCAAAAGATTTGTACCCGAATCTTACAGAAGAATTGATACTTTTTATACCAGAATTGGATAGATTATAACTTGCAGCTTCAAAATCTCCAAACATTTTATAGTTTGCTTGAACTTTTGCGTAATAACCACTTTTATAAGTTCTAACTAATTTGGAGTTTATATTTCCTCCTAAACCATTTGTATTAAATGAACTTGATGTATTTCCAAACAAACTGTCTTTAACAGTATAATTTTCTGGTCGAATTAAAATCATTCCGCCGATAGCATCACTACCATACATAAGTGTATTTGCTCCTTTTATAACATCTATACGATTAAATGCATTAATATCTATATTAGGTGCATGTTCTGTACCCCATTCTTGGTCAAATTGACGAACATTATTATTTATAATAAGTAATCTACTGCTATGCAAACCATGAATCATTGGTTTTACAATGCTATTACCAGTATTCAAAGACGAAACCCCACTTATAGTATTTAAAGCATCTCCTAAAGATTTATCAGAAAAATTACTAATTACTTCTTCTTTAAGTGTTTGTTCTATACTTGTAGCTGTTGTTTTAATGTCTGTTTTAAAAACTACCTCATCTAATTCTTCTAAGTGATGTTCTAAATGAAAAATTTTGATAATATCTTCTTCAACATTTATTTCAAACGTTGTATTTTCACAAGAAATATGAGCTATTTCTAATTCTATTTTAGCTTTACAAAGCTTTTCAAAAGAAAATTTACCGTTACGATCTGTCGTGGTAAATCTGTCTAATTTTTTTATATAAACAGTTGCCTCCGCAAGCGGAGTTTCATCATGAAAATCTATAACAGTACCTTGTAAAGTATATGTACAACTTTGACCATTATTTTTCCAACTGAATAGAAAAATAATAATACCAATAACAATGTTTTTAATCATTGTAATGCTTTAATTATTGCATAAAATTTCTATTTACGAATTTCATGAAACACTTTTTTATTAAAAAAACGTTTAAAATCCGCAATAGATTATTTTTAAATTTTGTTTAAATTAAAGCTGGTGGCCCTCTAAGAGAAAATGATAAAGGCTGATGATTAAGTAAAAATTTATAAGGTGTATTAATAACATTTGAATATAATTTTAATGTTATTAATTGATAATTATTTTGAGGTAATAAAGTATTTGAAAAACTTTTAAAAACATCTAACTTACAGTCTAATGTTTTATCGTGTATATGTTGCTGGTATTTAGATGTACATATATGATGATTGTGATTTTCGAAAATATGGTGTAGCTGAATAACAGCTGGTGTTAAAAATAAAACCAGTAAGAAAAACGCGATATGTTTCTTTAAATTTTCTATAATTTCTTCTTTTTTCTGGCCTTTAAATTCAATAACTCTACACCTAGCGAAAAAGCGATCGCAAAGTACAAATAACCTTTTGGAATTACACCAACAGATGTATTAAAAAATTCTGTGTGAGACATGTGAGCTCCTTCTGAAATTAACATGAAACCAATTAAAATTAAAAATGCTAATGCTAGCATTTGTATGGTTGGATTTCGATTTACAAAATTACTAATTGGTCTTGAAAAAATCATCATAATTATAATAGAAATAATTACTGCAATTACCATAATTAATAAAGCCCCTTCTACTCCATTTGTCATTCCTACGGCAGTTAAAATACTATCAAAAGAAAACACAATATCAATTAAAATAATTTGAATAATTACACTTGAAAAAGAGATTTTTTTGGGTGTTTTTACAATATTATTTTCTTCTTCGCTATCTACCTTATGACGAATTTCTTTAGTACTTTTATATAATAGAAATAGTCCTCCTATAAACATAATAATACTTTGTCCTGTTAAATGCGTTTCAAACCAACTGTTTTCAAACTCAAAAAAAGGGTCTTTCATTGCAATTAAAAACGAAACACTAAACAGCAATGCTATTCTAGTAAGCATTGCTAAAATTAAGCCCCAAAGTGTGGCTTTTCTAACTTGGTTTTCTGGTAACTTATTTGCTGAAATTGATATAAAAATAATGTTATCAATACCTAAAACAACTTCTAAAAAAGTTAGTGTTACTAAAGCAACCCAAGCATCTGCGTTTAAAAAAATTTCCATGACTATTGTATTTTATAAACAGTTCCATCACTTTTAAAAGTACTAAAACCAATTTTTGCAGTAAAGTTATACGAACTATCTTTTACTTTTGTAATTTGCACAAAAATAGGATCTTTATCCAATTCCTTTTTCGGAGACTTCATCTTTAACGTATAAAAGAAATTGTTTTTCCAAGTTATGTAAAGTGTATCAACTTGTTTTATTCTCTTTTCTGTGTTTAGACTATCTGAAGTTATGCTAATAATTTTTTCATATTCTTCAATCTGTAAACTATCTTTTCTTGTAATTGTAGTTTTACCGTATCCATTTCCGGCAGGAATCTCAAAAACACCTCTCTTAAAACGATCTGCATCACCCTTAATTTCAGAAGAACAGGATACTGATACTAGAGTAGACAATAATAAAATACTAAAAACAAAAAGTTGCTTTGGTTTTAAATTGGATTTTATATGAATATTTTTTTTCAATGTTACTTTTTTATATTGATGAAAAAGATGGTTTTTAAAAGCATGCAAAATTACATCATATCTCCAAAGAAAATAGAATTCATCAATAATTTATTTGTTCCGTACCAGAAAGCTCTAAAGTTTGTATTATCTGTAAATACCATAACTCTACCTTTTCCTAAACGTTGTACTTTAAAAGGAACTGTTTTAGGAATAATTTTTGCATTTTCTTTTGAAATATACCCTGCTAACAACGGATCTTCGGAATATTGAATAGGGTTGTTAAAGCTTTTACTATCGGGTTTTATAAACAACGTTGTATTTCTAAACAAAGCAAGTTTATCGTTTTTATAGCCAAAGTTTACAGGATGCGATCTATCTAAATTAGCTTCAAAAATAGCTCCACCAATTACCTGTGCACCAGACTGTAATCTTCTATCTTCAAAAGAAACATTTTCAATTTCATTTATTTTTGAGCTATCAAAATCTATATTGATAAACTTTTTAGTTGATAACCATTTTGCTGTATTTTTATAACCAATTAAATTACCTCCATTTTTTACCCAAGTTCGTAATTTTTCTTCTGCAGTTACTCCTAGAGAGGAACTACTTGGTATAATAATACTTGTATATTTACTTAAATCTACTCTTGTAAAATAGCTCATATCTAATCTAGTAATTGGCATATCAAAACGTTGATCTAGCAAATGCCAAATTTCTCCAGAATCGTTACCTGCAATACCATTACCTACAAGCATAGCTACTTTTGGCTTTTTTATATTTGCAAAATTTCTACTTCCTAAATCTATTCCTTCATTTAACCCTGTTGAAACTCCATCTATTTTTAAGTGACTTTCTTTTGCTACTTTTTGTAAGAAAACAAAGATTTCGTTTGCATTTAAAACTTGATTTTGAACTGGAATAAAAATAGTTCCATAATCATAAGCAACTCCACCATTTTTAAATTGCTTTAATGCAACTTTTGCTCGTAAATCTTTATTTAATATTGCGTATAATGCTTTTGGTGTGTAATATTCATTCCACTCAAACAAATAACCATAACTACTTTTTGAAGAAACCAATCCTTTTGGTAAGGTTGTCTTTTCAATTTTATCTCCTACTTTAGATAAGGAAACTCCCTCTGCATAATCTACTCCAAAAGCATGATTAAATGTCCAAGCAGAAACATCATAAAATAAACTGTCTTTAAACTTGGTTTGTTTGCTAAACATTGCTTTTAGCAATTGACTGTTTTTTTGATTCTGAGGAACAACAAATGCATAATTCTTCTTAAAAGTTTTCCCATTTACTTCAAAATCATTTTTTACATCATAAATTTGAATTTGATGTCTTTCTAACACTTCTGCTAAATGATATGTTTTTGCTGCATCTTTTTCATCACCAAAAACCAAAGCCGTTTTAATTTTACTATTTCTAGAATCTTTATAAAAATCTTGTTGAAAGGTTAAGATTTTTTTACGCATATTTTTTGCCGCTTCAATAGTAGATAATGCTGCAGTAAATTGGTTTCGTATTGTAAATGGAAAAGTTAATAACCCGTTTTCGGTTTCTTGGGCATGCCCACGCGAGCTTCCTTGTTCAAACAAAATTCCAATACCTCCGTTGATGTCTGGAAAAGTTGAACCTTTTCCATAATAAAAATCATCAAAACTTTCTTCAGAATAATATAAAGAGCCAATTTTATCTAAAGCTTTTGCATGATAAGTAGCTATTTCTTTAGTTAAATCTTGATTTAATTGTGGAGTTAATGGATTTGTTCTAGACGGAATACCTGGTTGAAAAAAGAAGGTAGAATTACTTCCCATTTCGTGATGGTCTGTTAAAATATTTGGCAACCATTTATGAAATGTTTTAATTCTTGCTTTACTTTCTGGTAATTGAACTGGCAACCAATCTCTATTCATATCAAACTGATAATGATTGGTTCTTCCTCTTGGCCAAATTTCTGAGTATTCTCTATCGTATG
>CAYPHE010000075.1:0-10682 GCA_964410075.1 uncultured Polaribacter sp. | reverse complement strand
ATAATCGTTTTAACAGTATAGCAAAATGGGACAATCCTAATTACGATAGATATTCCGTTGAATTAGAAATTATTTCTGTTGATGTAGATGCTGATGGTAGTGGCAAAACATTTCCATCAATTGAAGTTTTAAAAACACATATTAACGACCATAAAACAGGAAAACGCCTTGAAGGTATTGTGGGAAATAATTTTTCTTCTTATTTACGTGATTATGATTTTAGCGTTTTACTTTCAGAACATAATAAGAACAAAAAAAACTATAGCATTCCTAATAATTTTGGTGAATTACATGGCAATATATTTAAGTGTTTTGTAAATTCAGATACTTACAAAAAACACTTTACCAAAAAACCTGTAATATGTTTGAGTGTGTCAAGCAACAAAACATATCATCGTACAGGAAATCATCACCCTATATTAGGTTTTGAATATCAAAGTAATACATCTTCTTTAACAGAAGAGTATTTCAAAAAAATGGGATTAAAGGTTCGTTATTTTATACCATCTAATAGTATTGCTCCTTTAGCTTTTTATTTCTTTGGAGACTTGTTATCTGATTACACTAATCTAGAATTAATCAGCACCATTAGCACAATGGAAACATTTCAAAAAATTTATAGACCCGAAATTTATAACGCTAATACAGTTGCAGGAGAATGCTATAGCCCTAGTTTAGAAAATCAAGATCACTCTTTAACAAAAATTTCATACGACAGAGAAGAACGAACTAGGTTAGGAATTGAGCAAGGTAAATTTGCAGAGCAACATTTTATGAAGCCTTACAAAAATTTATTAGAGCAATGGTCTGCTAATTTTACTCTTTAATAAATACAACGCATTAAAATTATTCTATTATGAAAAAATTATTACCAACATCAACCGTTGGAAGTTTACCCAAACCCACTTGGTTAGCAACACCCCAAAAACTTTGGTCCCCTTGGAAATTAGAAGACCATAAATTACTTGAAGGCAAACAAGATGCTTTGCGTGTTTCTTTGCAAGAACAACAATTGGCAGGAATTGATATAATTAGTGATGGTGAGCAAACTCGTCAACATTTTGTAACTACTTTTATTGAACATTTAAATGGTGTAGATTTTGAAAATCGTAAAACTGTAAAAATCCGTAATCGTTATAACGCTAGTGTTCCTGTTGTTGTAGACGAAGTCGTTCGCAAAAAAGCTGTTTTTGTTGATGATGCTAAGTTTTTACGCAAACAAACTAATAAACCTATAAAATGGGCTTTACCAGGACCAATGACAATGGTAGATACATTATACGACAACCATTACAAAAGTCGAGAAAAATTGGCTTGGGAATTTGCAAAAGTACTCAATGAAGAAGCAAGAGAGCTTCAAGATGCAGGGGTAGATATTATCCAATTTGATGAACCCGCATTTAATGTGTTCTTTGATGAAGTAAACGACTGGGGAATGGCAACACTAGAAAAAGCTATTGAAGGTTTACACTGCGAAACTGCAATACATATTTGTTACGGCTATGGAATACAAGCTAATAATGAATGGAAAAAAACATTAGGTTCAGAATGGCGTCAGTATGAAGAAATTTTTCCTAAAATTAAAAATTCTACTATTGATGTAGTATCACTAGAATGCCATAACTCATACGTACCTTTTAATTTAATTGAACTCATCCGTGGTAAAAAAATAATGGTAGGTGCAATAGATGTGGCAAACAATAGAATCGAAACACCCAAAGAAGTAGCCAATACTTTACGTAAAGCTCTAGAATTTGTAGATGCCGAAAACCTTTACCCTAGCACAAATTGTGGTATGGCTCCACTATCGCGAAACGTTGCAAGAAATAAATTAAGTGCTTTAAGTGCTGGGGCTGAAATAATACGTAAAGAACTTGAAATTTAGTTTTAATATTATGAATTAAAAAGGTGTTCTATTTTTGAATCTTGGTTCAATCGTTTTGTTAACCAAATAGACACCTGCAAACTAATAAACTTATAAAAAAATAATTTATTTATGGATATTTTTATTCTTTACTACATTGCTGCTGGTGCCTTTGCTGGCTTACTAGCAGGCTTGTTTGGTATTGGTGGTGGTATGATAATTGTACCGGCATTAATTTACATTTTTAAAGCACAAGGCATTCCAGAAACCGCGCTTACCCATGTTGGCATTGGTACTTCTCTTTCAACTATTATTGTCACATCCATTAGTTCTCTACGTACACACAATAATAAAGGTGGTGTAAATTGGAATGTATGGAAACGTATGGCTCCAGGATTAGTAATCGGTTCGTTAATTGGTGCAGGTATTGCTTCTATTATTCATGGTGATTCACTTCAGGCAATAATTGGTGCAGGTGCTTTTTTGGTAGGGCTAAAAATGTTGTTTATGAAAAATAAATCACTGGAAGAAAACGATTACGGTAAACTACCGTCACCTATTAGGCAAACTGGTTTGGGAGGATTTATAGGTATTATTTCTGCTATTTTTGGTATTGGAGGAGGTACATTAACCGTTCCAATATTAAGTTATTATGGTTTAAAAATTCAGAATGCAGTGGGTACATCTGCTGCCTGTGGTTTACCTATTGCCGCTGCTGGGGCTTTTGGTTTTTTTATCTTTGGCCAATTTATAGACCCCACTATTAAAGAAGCCTTGCCCAGTGGTATATTAGGATTTGTGCACATTTATGCTTTTATCAGTGTAAGTTTAGCTAGTTTTTTAACTGCACAAATCGGAGCAAAACTTGCGCATAAATTACCCGCTAAAACATTAAAAAAATCTTTTGCAGTATTATTGCTAATTGTGGGTATTAAATTAATATTAAATTCTAAGGCTTTATAATTTAACCTCCCTAATCATTTACTTAAAACAAATAGGTTAAAAGATATTACCAAAATAATTGCTTATTAGTTCTCGTATTAATCATAGCTAAAGTCATTAATTAAATTATTACAAAATAAGCCTTCTTTTCAACTACCTTTGCTCAAAAATAATCAATGCAGTTTTCTGATTTACCACTTAACAAATCTATCTTAAAAGCAGTTGCCGAAGCTCGTTTTCACAAACCTACTTTAGTTCAAGAAAAAACAATTCCAGAAGTTTTAGCAAAAAAAAATGTAATTGTTGCCGCACAAACAGGTACTGGAAAAACTGCTGCTTTTGCGTTGCCTATTATAAATTTGTTATTTGATAAACAAGATGCAGAAAAAGGAGCAAAAACCATAAAAGCACTGGTGGTTACTCCTACTCGTGAATTGGCTATTCAGATTTTAGAAAACTTCAAAAGTTATAGTACATATTCTAATTTAAGAACTACTGCTGTTTTTGGCGGTGTTTCTCTAGAACCACAAAAAGAAATTTTAGCCAAAGGCGTAGATATTCTAGTTGCAACTCCAGGTCGTTTGATTGATTTGCAAATGCAAGGAAATATTGACTTGTCTACTGTAGAAATCTTTGTTTTAGATGAAGCCGATTTAATGTTAGACATGGGTTTTATCAATGATGTAAAAAAAATAGAACAACTCACCCCAAAGAAAAAACAAACTTTATTATTTTCTGCTACTATTCCAGAAAAGATTGACGAATT
The DNA here is from genome assembly GCA_964410075.1 of uncultured Polaribacter sp. Taxonomy (GTDB): domain Bacteria; phylum Bacteroidota; class Bacteroidia; order Flavobacteriales; family Flavobacteriaceae; genus Polaribacter. The sequence goes on along the minus strand of CAYPHE010000075.1, from coordinate 7,110 downwards.
GGCTAAATCTGTGATTAAAAGCGCCGTTAAAATTGAAATAAATCCAGAAGAAACCACTGCTAAAAACATTGGTCAGTTATTGTATTATCTGCCTAAAAAAAATAAAACAGATTTGTGTTTGCATTTGTTACGAAATACAATTAATGGTAAAATTATTATTTTTAGACGTACCAAGTTTGGTGTTGATAAACTGGAACAAACTTTACTTAAAAACGGATATAAGGCTACTAGCATTCATGGAGATAAATCTCAAAGTATACGAAACAAAGCCATTGAAGATTTTAAAAGCAAAACAGCAACAATTTTAATTGCCACAGATGTTGCCGCAAGAGGAATTGACATTACCAATGTAGATGCCGTTATTAATTTTGATATGCCAAACGTACCAGAAACATATGTGCATAGAATTGGTAGAACTGGTAGAGCAGGAAAATCTGGTATTGCTTTTTCTTTTTGTTCTCCAGATGAAAATAGCTACATAAAAAACATAGAAACTTTACTAGAAAAACCTATTAAAGTTATAGAGGATCATCCTTACCCTATTAACAAACCAAAACACAAAAAAAAGCAACCCAATACTATTAGTAAACACAAAAAAAGCAGAAAATCTGTGGCTTCTAAAAAGAATAAAAAACGTTGGTACTAACTAATGTAAATTCGACTTAAAAAACACTATTTATCGGTAAACTTCTATTGTTGTTATTTAAATGAAATGACATTTCAACTGAAACCGAGAAATCTTAATTTATATATGAGATCTCTCTACAACACTACTTACTTAGTAAGCTACTTTATATTCACTAAATGATTTTTATATTATAAACAATTTTACATATTCCGTAAATATTCATTACTTATTTAGACTACTCAATTAATTCAAAGAAATTTGTATTTTAAATTTACGTTTTATGAAAGCTATTATTCGAAAAGCAACAATAAAAGACATTCCTCAATTAGCCATAGTTGGTAAAAAAGCGTTTTATGCTTCTCATAAAGATGCTATTCCTGAATCTATCATGCAAAATTATTTAGCAAATAGTTTTAATGAAAAACAATTGTTAAAGGAAATTGAAAATCCAGATTTTGAATACCATGTTTTGTATTGCAAAGAAAAATTAGCGGGATATTCTAAAATCATTTTAAATACTGATAACGAAAACATTACAGTAAATAATATTACTAAGATGGAACGTTTATATTTACTAGAAGAATTTCATGGTTTAGGTTTCGGAAAATTATTATTTGATTTTAACATTAACCTTATCAAAAAAAATAATCAAGCAGGTACTTGGCTATATGTTTGGATCAAAAATTATAAAGCATTAAAATTCTACGAAAAAACAGGTTTTCAAAAAATTGGTGATTATGATTTTCCTGTTTCAAAAACAGAAACAAGACCAAACTATATAATGTTTTTAAAGTTGTAATAGCGTTAACAATTCTATTGTTTGAAATATTTATTACTACGATAAACAGTAACTTTACAGAAAAAAGATGAGCAAAACAGCATTAATTACGGGAGCAAGTAGTGGTATAGGTAAAGAGTTGGCAAAAATTCATGCAAAAAATGGTGGTAATTTGGTTATTGTGGCCAGAAGTTTAGATAAACTAAACGAATTAAAACAAGACTTAGAAAGCAATTACAATATTAAAGTTTTTGTTTTCGAAAAAGACTTAACAGCACAAAATGCAATACAAGAAGTCTACGATTACGTAAATAAATACAATATTACTATTGATTATTTAATTAATAATGCAGGTTTTGGTGGTATAGGTAAATTTTATGAACGAGACTGGGAAAAAGATTTATCTATGATTCAATTAAATATTATTGCGTTAACTGGTTTAACAAGAAAGTTTTTACCCGATTTTGTAAAACGAAATAATGGAAAAATTTTAAATGTTTCCTCAACGGCAAGTTTAATGGCTGGACCAATGCAAGCGGTCTATTTTGCAACAAAGGCTTTTGTTACTTCTTTTAGCAACGCCATAGCAGAAGAATTATACGACACCAATGTAACTGTAACCAATTTAATGCCTGGTGCAACAGAAACCGATTTTGGAGCTACTTCTGGAATGGATAAAACCGACTTATTTAAAACAACTGCTAATGCAGCATCTGTTGCTAAAGCAGGTTATGATGCCATGATTGATGGAAAACTAGATGTTATTTCTGGCTTAACTTTCGCTCAAAAAGTTATGATAAAATCCATTCCTATTCTACCAAAAAAAATGGCTCTAAAGCAAGTAAGACAAATGCAACAGCCTAAAGATTAAAAAGAACTTTGTTATATTTGATTAAATTCAATTATACATGAAATTTTTGCACTCAACAAATCGGTTAGAAAGCTTAAGTGATGCTGTTTTTGCATTTGCAGCTACTTTAATGGTAGTAAATATTGGAACCTCAACAACACTTATATCCATAGAAAAAGATTTACCAAATTTTTTAAGTTTTGCGGTAAGTTTTTTTGCAATGATGATGATTTGGAAAGTACATTATAACTTTTTTAGAAGAACAAAATACATAGACAATGTAATTATAACATTTAATATGGTTTTACTGTTTATGATACTTTTATATATATTTCCTATCAAATCTTTACTAATTACTGGGTTTGGAGATAACAGAATTACCGTAGACGATTTTTCTAATATTTTTCAATTATATAGTGCTGGATTTTCTTTTATCTTTTTAAGTGTAACACTAATGTATTTTAGAGCATTTAAAAAAGATAAAGACAGTAAAGAACCCTTAAAATTACTTTTTTACGCTAGACATTTTTTAATTTTTGTTCTAGTTGGGTGTATCTCTTTTATTCTAGCAAAACTTCAAATTTGGTTAAAATTCGGTTTTCCTGGAATTATTTATGGAGTTTTAGGACCTCTTTGCTATTTCCATTCAAAAAATTTTCATAAAAAACATAAGTTATCCTATTGAAAATAACTTTTATCAAAATGTCTTTTTAAAAAAATTATTTGAGCAATAACCATTAATCCAAAAAAGAAAATTGCATAAAATAGCGTATTAGATAATGTATTTACTTCTAGAAAGTCTGCTAATTGAACTTTATTAAAAAAAGACATATTCAACTTAGAAAAAGTTAAAAAGCTTTTTTCTGAAGATTGAAACGGAACTAAAATTAGAACAATAACTGCAACACTTATAGCAAACCAAACTTTTTTAGATAACAAAGGTTTCGGCTGAAAAACAACTTCTTTAGAGTTTTCAAGAATAATTTTATCCATTACTGAAGCCGTAAAATTTAATGTTGTTTTATTTACTTCAATTTCTTTTACATATTTTTTTGTAAAAGAATCTAACTTCTCATTACGTTTATTTTCTTCCATAATTTTTTATTATTTCAGGTTCTACATTCTCTTTTACAATGGTTAATAATCTTTTTCTAGCTCTATATAATTTTACTTTTAAATTTGTTTCAGAATATTTAGTAACATCCAAAATTTCTTTCAAACTTAACTCATCATAATAAAACATCCAAATAACAGCTCGCTCTTCTTCAGGTAATTTTAATAAACATTTATCTATAATTTCAGCTCTCTCTTTTTTTTCTATCTTATCTAAAACGGTTTCTAATGAAGAAATTTGATTATAAGTTACCTCATTAATTGCCACGTTATTATTGTTTTTTCTATTTTTTTTAATGTTATCTAAAGTGGTATGATAAGCTATTCTATATAACCATGTAGAAAACTTGGCATCGCCTTTAAAATTTTTTAAATTTCTATAGGCTTTTATAAATGTATCTTGACTAACTTCTTCTGCTTCTTCTCTATTTTTTGTCATCTTAAAAGCAAGTGTGTAAACCATATTTTTATAGTCATCAACAAGTTGAGTAAACGCATTTACATCGCCATTAATAACTTTATTAATATAAAATTGGTCGTTTTTGTTAGTCATTTTAGGTATGACTGTCTTTTATTAAAATAGGTTACAATATTTCTTATTTTTTTATTTCATTTTTTTGTAACCTTTTTTTTTAAGTAATCGTCAAAGCTACAAACACAATAAAATTAATCATTTTTAACCTTAAAATTATAAATTATGGAAATCGCAGTTTTAGCAATAATATTTGGAACCTTTTTTGGAATATTCTACTTGTATTTTTCAACTAGAAATAAAGAACGTATGGCATTAATAGAAAAAGGTGTAGACGCTTCTATTTTCATGAAAGGAGCTTCTAAAAGAACCCCTCCAATCTGGAAAATTTTTATATTAAACTTGGGACTTTTAGCAATGGGTATTGGAGTTGGTATTTTACTAGGTAGCCTATTAACTTATTATTTTGGTTATAGTGGTACTTGGGAAAACAGACCTGTAAATTATATAACTTCAGAAACTTTTTATTCGGCTTCAATATTTTTATGTGCAGGTAGTGCCTTATTGATTGGTTTTAACCAAACTAAAAAATTAGATAAAAAATAAAATCAATTAACCAAAACTTTTGTTAAACCTCTTTATATCTCTAAAGAGGTTTTTTTTATTATTAAAAAGTACAGTATATTTAAACAACTTTTTTAAATGAGCAAAGAACTAAAAAACTCAACTTTTAAAGAACTCTTAGATAAATTACAACAAGAGAGCTGGCAACTAGAATTACTAATTTCTGGTTTTGCTATTTTAGGTCTTTTTTCTGCAACAGATGCATTAGAGTTAAAATTTAAAATTGCTCAGCATGACAAACATCTAGTAGAAAGCTTAATTTGGTTTGCCGTTGGTATTTCTTGTTGGATTTTAATTACAAACCTGCTAATTCATGTTATCTTAAGAGGTCTTTGGATTGGAGCTTTAGGTTTAAGATATATTTCTGGAGATATTAATTATGAAGCTTTAAAATACAAGCCTAAATTTACTGATTATCTCAAAAAAAAAATTGGTTCTTTTGACAAATATATTGCCACACTAGAAGACTATTGTAGTATTGTTTTTGCGATTTCTTTTTTATTTATATTCTACTTTCTAGCTAGTTTTTTATGCGTAGTTATCTTACTAATAATTGCAATCTTTTTCTTAGATAACGATTTTAACGGTATCTGGGAGAATGTATTCGTATTTACAGGAATTGGTTTGATGATATTTACGCTATTTGGAATATTACTAACATTTATTGATTTTATTACACAAGGTTTTTTAAAGAAAAAAAATTGGACAAGTAAAATATACTTTCCCTTCTATAGAGTTTTTAATATCATAACCTTATCATTTTTATATAGACCATTGGTGTATAATTTTTTAGATAACAAATTTGGTAAACGCCTTAGTTTTATACTTGTTCCTATCTATATCGGAATTTTATATTTAACCTCTTTCAAATATATAGATTCAAATTATATAAACACAGACAAAAGATCATCTGAGTTTTTTGCTAATGCAGGAAATTATGAAGATTTAATTCTTAAAGAAGGAGATTTTATCAATAGAGCTACTATTCAATCTAAAGTTGTAACAGACAACTACCTTAAAATATTTGTTGTTTTTAATGATAATTTAGAAGATAGATTATTTGATTATAATCCTGGATTAATGCCGAAGCATGATAAAAGAGGGTTGAGCTCTAGCATCGCTTTTAATAATAACTATGATATCTCTTTTAAAAAAAGAGACAGTTTAACAAAAGCATATTACAATACATTCAATCAAGTTCATCTTACTAAAATTAATAGTACATACTACAAATCAAAATATATAGCTACAACCAATAAAAGTAAAAAACTAGGTTTTGAGACTTATATAAATATAGATAGCTTAAAGGCTGGTAAAAATATTTTAAAAATTAATAGAAAATACATTAATAAAAACAAAGACACTATTTTACTAAACTTAGTAACAATTCCCTTTTGGAAATTTAAACCTTAATTCATGAAAAAAACTTTACTAATTGCCCTGTTTTTAACAGCTTCTTTTTACGCACAAACAGATTCGAAGATATACGACATTATTAATGCCATTTCTGAAAATAGAATTAAAGCTAATGTAAAAACACTAACAGAATTCGGAACTAGAAATACATTTTCTGATACCATTTCTAATACTAGAGGTATTGGGGCTGCAAGAAGATGGATTAAAAGTGAATTTGATGCAATTTCTAAAGAGTGTAATAGTTGTTTAAATGTATTTTATCAAAAAGATTTAGTTACTACAGAAATGGGATCTAGAGTTCCGCATGATGCCTATGTTGTTAATGTTGTTGCTATCCAAAAAGGCACAAAATATCCCAATAGATATGTTATTATGAGTGGCGATATTGATTCTCGTGCAAGTAATACCATGAATTTTACAATTGATGCACCTGGTGCAAACGATAACGCTTCTGGAATGGCAGGAACTATGGAAGCAGCAAGGGTTTTAAGTAAATACAAATTTGAAAGCAGTATTGTTTACGTTGGTTTATCTGGAGAAGAACAAGGCTTGTTTGGAGGTGCAGGATTGGCAAAATATGCCAAAGAAAAAGACTGGGATATTATTGGAGTGTTAAATAACGATATGATTGGAAATATTAAAGGTGTAGATGGAGTTATTGACAATCGTTCCTTTCGAATTTTTTCAGAACCTGTTCCTGCAAATGAAACTGAAAGACAACGTAAAATGCGTCGTTTTTATGGTGGCGAGGTTGATGGAGTATCTCGTCAGTTAGCAAGATATATTCATAAAACTACAAAAATTTACATGCCAGAAATGAATCCGATGATGATTTATAGGCTAGATCGATTTGGTAGAGGAGGACACCACAGACCTTTTAACGATTTGGGTTTTGCTGGAATAAGAATTATGGAAGCTCATGAAAACTACACGCAACAACACCAAGATATTAGAACCGAAAACGGAATAAAGTACGGAGATACTTTTGAACATGTAAACTTTCCGTATGCAAAAAAGCTTACAGCTGTTAATGCTATAAACTTAGCTTCTTTAGCTTGGGCACCACCTGCTCCAAAAGAAGTTGCTATTGGAGGTATTGTACAAGCCGCAGCAAAACTAAAATGGAGTAAAGTAGATACCGCTATTGGATATAAAATTTATTGGAGAGATACCACCTCTCCTACTTGGGACAATAGTCGTTTTGTAACCAAAACTGAATTTACTTTAGA
>CAYPHE010000074.1:2598-10740 GCA_964410075.1 uncultured Polaribacter sp. | reverse complement strand
GAAAATGGAGAAGAAGTAATGTTAGATGAGCCAACTGGATGGGAGTTGCCACCAAAAGGTTTTGAAGTAAAAGACGACGGTTATTTAGCACCAGAAGAAGATGGCAGTGGGGTAGAAGTGCAAGTAAGTGAAGCCTCTGAACGTTTACAATTATTAGAGCCGTTTACGCCAATTGGAGATACTATTACAGGAGCAAAATTGTTAATAAAGGCTTTTGGAAAATGTACAACAGATCATATTTCTATGGCAGGACCTTGGCTACGTTATAGAGGTCACTTAGATAATATTGCCAACAATACATTAATTGGAGCTGTAAATGCCTTTAATAAAAAAACAAACTTTGTAAAAAATCATTTAACAGGAGAATATGATGCAGTGCCTGCTACGCAAAGAGCTTATAAAGCTGCAGGAATTAAAACTATAGTGGTTGGAGACCATAATTATGGAGAAGGTTCTTCTAGAGAACATGCGGCAATGCAACCAAGACATTTAGGGGTTGCTGCTGTTTTAGTTAAATCTTTTGCTAGAATTCATGAAACTAACCTGAAAAAACAAGGAATGTTAGGGTTAACTTTTGCTAATGAAGCTGATTATGATTTAATTCAAGAAGCAGATATATTCAACTTTTTAGATTTAAACGAGTTTGCACCAGACAAGCCATTAACCATAGAAGTTGTACATGAAGATGGAAGTAAAGATACTATTTTAACAAATCACACCTATAACGATGCACAAATTGCATGGTATAAAGAGGGATCTGCTTTGAATTTAATTAAAAAGCAAAACGCCTAGAAATAGTAAATAAAAAAAAGGATTGAATGATTGATTAATTCAATATTCAATCCTTTTTTCTAGTTTTAGTATTAAAAAAGTTAGTTATAAACGTCGGTTAATTTACCAAGTTTTTTAGTCTTTGTTCCTTTTTCTACTCTAATTTTGATTTAGAAATCTCAAAATCTAACTCTCGAACAATCTAGTTATCTAAATATCTGATCATTAAAACATTTCTAAAAAATATTTCAAAAGAACCACTATTTGTTATTGATAAGTCTATTGATTTAGACACATATGTTCCAATAGATATTTCAAATAATAATCCTGATTTACAAAACTTTGATACTTCTTCTTCAAAAGAATGGGAAAACTATATCAATAACTACTTAAAAGAGAATAATGCTAAAGTTGCTTTTGGAGGATACTTAGAAGAAAGAAACTTATACAACAGAAGTACTCATTTTAATATTTCAAAAGAGTGCCAAAGAAACATTCATTTAGGTATTGATTTATGGACAAAAAAAGATACTAAAGTTTTAGCGGTTTTAGATGGAAGAATTCATAGTTTTAAAAACAACCAAAATTATGGAGATTATGGTCCAACAATTATAATAGAGCATAATTTTAGTGGTAAAAAATTCTTTAGCCTATATGGACATTTATCCATCCAATCTATAGAAAAAAATAAAGTTGGTACTAAGGTTAACCAAGGTGATTGTATTGGTTTTCTTGGGGATGCTTCTGTAAATGGAGATTATGCTCCTCATTTACACTTTCAAATAATTGTTGATATTGAAAATAATTTTGGAGATTATCCAGGAGTCGCTTCAAAACAAAATATTGAATTTTATAAGAAAAATTGCCCTAATCCTAATTTTTTATTGAAACTATTCAATAATTTATAAAAAATTCTGTAAGAATTTATGTTTTTTTAAGACTGTCTAATTGTTGAATACTCAAAAAATTAGGTTGATGAAAAAATTATGGTTTTTAGATAGTGTAAATTTATTTAATACATTATGTCCACATAAATTTAAAGAATACAAGTCTTGTCATGATTTTGATGCTTATAAAAAAAATGATTATGTGTATTTTGAAGAAGATGCGGCAAATAAGATTTATTTAATTGAAAGAGGAAAAGTAAAAATTGGCTACTATACAGAAGAAGGAGAAGAAGTTGTAAAAGCTATTTTAACTAGAGGAGAGCTTTTTGGAGAAAAAGCAATTTTAGGAGAAGAGAAGAGAACTGAGTTTGCACAATCTTTAGATAAAACATCTATCTGCCCAATAGGAGTAGAAACCATGCACGATTTAATGAGAGACAACCAAACCTTTAGTTTAAAAATTTATAAATTTTTAGGATTACGTTTTAAAAAACTAGAAAGAAGACTACAGTTGGTTTTGTTTAAAGACACCAAAACAAGACTTTTAGAATTTATGAAAGAACTTTGTGATGAATTTGGTTACGATTGCCCAGAAACTGGTAATAAAGTTATTCAACATCCTTACACTCAGAAAGATATTGCTTCTCTAATTGGTACTTCTAGATCTAATTTAAATGTACTAATGAATGAACTAAAGGAAGCAAGTATTATAAAATTTAACAGAAAAGAAATAAGAATTTTGCAAAATATCGCATAAGTGTTCGCTAGCTAACATTTTATCGTTTCATCTTAAATTAATTTTGGTTAAACAAATTATTCAAAATTTAAAAAGATGAAAAAAATAGTAAAATTTGGACTTGCAGTTTTAATGGCAGGTGCTTTTGTTGCATGTGACGAAAACGATGAACCTGAAGTTCTTCCCACAGAAATTAGTGCAGGAACACTATCTGGTGGGCCTTATACTTTTTTAGTAGGAGATGGAATTAAAGATAATTTATCTGGAGTAGGATTAACGGGTAATAGTGGAGATAATAGCTCATTTATCTTAACAAATGCTTCTAACGAAATCTTAGGTTTACCAGCTGATTTGGTAGCTTTACAAGAAGAAAATTTCGATGGGGCTCCTCCAGGAATCTGTTACGTTTGGCATGTTTCTTACAATGATGATTTAGAAGGTTTATCGACAGGTAATAGTACTGATGACTTATCAGGAACGTTTGAAATATCTAACAGATTAACTATTAATAGAAATTTAGCTGCAGTAGGGGGAACTTTAACAGGAGGTCCTTTTACATTTGATGCTGGAGACGGCATTGTAGATAATGTTTCTGGTATTGCTTTAACTGGAAATGTTGGAGATAATAGTATTTTTTTAGTTACAGATGCAGCAGGAACAATTCTTGGTCTTCCACCAACGTTAACTGCTTTAGAAGGTGTAGATTTTGATGGAGCTGGAGAAGGAGTGTGCTTAATCTGGCATTTATCTTACCAAAATGACTTACAAGGTTTAGCAGAGGGTGCATCTGTAAATGACTTTTCTGGAGCTGAGTTTAGTTTGTCAAATTCGATAATTGTTAATAGAAATATTGATGTAGAGGCTGGAACACTAACAGGAGGACCTTATACATTTATCGTTGGAGATGGAGAAATTGATAATGTATCTAATGTTTCAATAACTGGTGCTCCAGTAGGGACTAACAAATCATTTATTGTAACAGATGAAGATGGATCAATTTTAGGTTTACCAGGAGATTTAGAGGCTTTAAAAGGTGTAAATTTTGATGGAGCAGGAGAAGGAGTTTGTTTGATTTGGTACATCCGTTATGAAGGAGAAATTACTGGATTAGCAATGGGTATGAATACCAATAATTTAAAAGGTAATTTCGATTTATCAAATGCGATTACTATAAATAGAATTCCAGCACCAGATGCAGGGACATTAGAAGGAGGACCATATACATTTGTGGTAGGTAATGATATTGCAGATAATGTTGCAAATATTTCAATTTCAGGAAATCCAGTAGGAACAAATAAAACGTTTATTGTTACTGATGGAAATGGAGAAATTTTAGGATTACCAGGAGATTTAGACGCCTTAAAAGGAGTAAATTTTGACGGAGCCGGAGTTGGAGTATGTTTAATTTGGTATTTACGTTATGAAGGAGAAATTACTGGATTAGAAGTAGGAGGTAATGCAAATAACCTAGAAGGTACTTTTGATTTATCTAACTCAGTTACAATTAATAGAGTTGCAGCAGCAAATGCAGGAACTTTAGAAGGAGGACCTTATACGTTTGTAGCTGGAGATGGAACTGCAGATACGGTTTCAAATGTTTCAATAGCAGGGTCACCTGCAGGAGCAAATAAATCATTTATCGTTACAGATGCAGCAGGAAATATTTTAGGTTTACCAGGAGATTTAGATGCTTTAAAAGGTGTGAATTTTGATGGTGCAGGAGTTGGAGAGTGTTTAATTTGGTACATCCGTTATGAAGGAGAAATTACTGGGTTAGAAGCTGGAATGAACACAAATAATTTATCAGGTAGTTTCGATTTATCAAACTCAATTTCTGTGAATAGAGTAGCTGCTCCAGATGCAGGAACATTAACAGGAGGTCCTTATACATTTACTTCAGGAGATGGGGTTGCAGATAACGTTTCAAACATTGCTATTACAGGAACACCTGTTGGTGCTAAAAAATCGTTTATTGTTACAGATGAAGCAGGAAATATCTTAGGATTACCTGGGGATTTAGATGCTTTAAAAGGAGTAAACTTTGACGGAGCTGGAGTTGGTGTATGTTTAATTTGGTACATCCGTTACGAAGGTGAATTAACTGGATTAGAAGCTGGAATGAATGCAAATAACCTACAAGGAATATTTGATTTATCAAATTCAATTACCGTAAATAGACAATAAAATTTTTTTAATTGTTGGATAGATTAAAAAGCAAATAATAATTAGTTTTATTTATTTTGATTTTTAATTATTTAAAGGGCAGCTATTTAGTTGCCCTTTTTATATTTTTAATTTATAGAAATAGAAACTATAAAGTACTTTCTACAATATTTTGCAAAAGAATAGGGTTACTTCCAGGACCAATAGTTAGTAATTTAGAACCAGTTATGGGAATTCCATTAAAAGGTCTTATTTTAACTTCTCCATCAGGTTTTCTTTCAAAATAAGTGTATTTTTCTTGCTTACCAACTTTTGCACATCCTTTTACCCTCAAAATACTTTTAGGTAATAAACTACATATTTTTAATATAATTTCTTCCGATGGTAAATCTGGTAAGTCTACAGAGCATGAAGACCAATGGGCTTTTTGATGTTCTATTTTTTGAGCAGTATTTTTTGAAGGTACTATTTCTGGAAGTAATAAAACATCCAAATCTTCCATATTTATAATTTTTATAGTAGGATTTAGCCTTTTTAGGTCTTTGATAACCAAATTTTTCCTTTCTATACTTGTTTTTTCAATATGGGTTAAGACCAGTAAAGATGAAACCTGAATTTGATTCGCTTCCAGCTCGTTATATTCACCTCTTTTTTGCCAGTTGTTTACATCTACAACAGAAATTTGTACTGGTGGTAAAAATCTATCTTTTATACCAACACCTAAAAACTCCATTAAAGTACAAGCATCAGAAGTTCCATTTGCTTCAATTAAAACAATACCATTTTCTCTTTTTGGTATTCTATTAACAGTGTCTCTAAGTTCTACAATTCCACTACAACAAATACAACTTCCACTAAGTGGTTTTATAGAATTAATATGAAGTTGTTCTCTAAAATGCTGGGCATCCATATTCGCATTCTCATAATCATTAAGAATTACATACGGATTCCAACCTTTTTCAACGTAGTTTTCTATTAAATATTTTAAAAGTGTGGTTTTACCAGCACCTAAAAAGCCGACAATAGTAATTATTGCTTCCATTTTTGCTTTTTTATGTTGTAGCTAGTATTCAATTTAAAAATTATCCTTCAATTTTATTTAAGTTATTCATTTTTTCTATCAAATCACCAGTAATTGCAACAACAGCTGGTTTAGGAATATTGTCTTTATCAAAAGGCCATATACTGGTAGGATTATTAATATCTTTAGTTTGTTCTCCAGGGTGTTGAACGCTTAAAAACAATGTTTTTCCATCAGGAGAAAACCAAGGCCCTGTAAGTTCTGCATCAGTTGGGGCAGAGGCAACTCGAATTACCTTACCAGCATCATTTCCGTAACGGGGAATTACAAATAAGCTATTATTTTTAAAAGGCATATAGGGTTTTCCTGCTTTATTCATAGCACTTCCAGACATATCTGATGTAAACCAAAGGTTTGCAGACAAATCAAATGCTAAATTATCTGGGCAAGAAAATCCATTTTCTTCGCCACCAGCTTTATAAGTAGATGCTTTAAAAGTTAACGCATCAAATTTTTGACCTGTTTCTTCAATTTTTAAGATAGATCCGTGGTAGTCTCCTTTCTTTTTATTGTTGGTTAGGGAAACGAAAATATTTCCAGTAATAGGATCTATTTCAATATCTTCTGGACGATTTAAAGGAGTAGCGCCTAGTAATTTTGCAGCTTCTCTAGCTCTAATTAATACTTCTGTTTGGTTTTTAAATTTTTCTTTTAAAATAGGTTCATTTTCCCAATCAAGTGCCAACCATTTTCCATTAATTGTATCTGCTACATAAAGTGTTCTTTCTTTTAAAGAACCTGGTTCAGATGAAATAAATTTATACAAATGCTCATTGTTTTTGTCATCTCCGGTGTAAGCAACAATTCTTTTATCGTCTAGTTCGTACAAAGTGCAGCATTCGTGTGAAAATCTACCCAATGCTACATGTTTTTGTGCACTACCATCTTTTGGATTTATTTCTACTACCCAACCATAATGTTCTGGCGGATTATTATAAAAATGTTCCCATCCGTAATGTTTACTGGGTTCTCTAGTAGGATTGTTGTTTTCGTCATATACAGTTTCTCCGTAGAAGCCATCATAATTTTCTTCGCAAGTTAAAAATGTATTCCAGGGTGTAATGCCACCAGAGCAATTAGCCAATGTCCCCATAACGCTACTTTTTCCTTTTATAGGTGTATCCCAGTTTAATTGAATAGGAGTTTTTGCAGTAATTCTTCGGTTATAAGAATCATTTTCTACCACTTTCCATACTCCATTAGTTTCTTTAATTCTAACGATACTTCCACCAACATTATACATTTCTTTATCTACCTGAACTTTAGTTTTGTGTTGTATAGGATTATCGTAATCTGTACTGTTAAAACCAGCCACATAAAGCGAATTAATATATTCATGGTTTACCCACAACAAGCCATCTTTAGGGTTATTTTTATCTAAAGGAATAAAACAAGTAAAATCATTATTAAATCCAAAAGTATCTGTGTCACTTATTTTATCACCCCATTTTATTATGGTGTGATAATCTAATCCATCAGCTAATAATAAATCATCCTTATTAGAAGGATTTAAACCCACTAAAACAAGTTGCTTTAGTTTTTCTAAATGTGCTTTAGATAAATTTTCAGTTACTGCAGGTGTAGTTGTATTTCCACAACTTGTTAAAAAAGGAGGAATAATTGCAGCCCCTAAACTAGCTTTTCCTAAAAAAGAAATAAATTTTCTTCTATTATATTCCATATGATTTCAATTAAAGTTGATGATCTATAATTTTAAAAAATTCTTCTCTTTTCCTATCATTTTCAAAACACCCTCCATATTCTATAGTGGTAGTAAAACTACTTTTGTCTTTAATTCCTCTAGAAGAAACGCATAAATGCTTAGCTGCTATCATTACAATAACGTCTTTTGTTTCTAAACTATCTTGTAAATCTTTTAAAATTTGAAGAGATAAACGTTCTTGTACTTGTGGTCTGTGTGCATAATAGTCTACTAACCTGTTAATTTTAGAGAGTCCTATCACCTTTTTTTTAGGTATGTACGCAATGTGAGCAAAACCAGTTATCGGTAAAAAATGGTGTTCGCAAGAAGAATCTATATTAATGTTCTGTTCAACTAACATTTTACCATAATCGTATTTGTTTTCGAAAACAGATAATTTTGGTTTGTTTTTTGGGTTTAAGCCATAAAACAATTCTTTTACATACATTTTGGCAAAACGATAAGGAGTGCCAGACAAACTATCGTCAGATAAATCTAAACCAAGCTCTTCCATAATATTCCCAAAATATTGCTGAATGTTTTTAATCTTTTCTTCATCAGATTTATCAAAAGCATCGCTACGTAAGGGAGTCTCTATATTTGTTGCAATATGATTGTCTCCTATAATTTCTATATTTTCTCTATCCATTTTCTTTACTACTATTTATTTTTGAAGTTGATTGTTAATGCAACTTAGTTGCAAATATAAAAATGTAATTAGTAAATTCAGCACAGTTAAACTAAATTTAAGAAATTATAAATGTTAAAAGTAACGTGATTTTGTTATTTGTTTTACAACAAG
>CAYPHE010000074.1:0-2498 GCA_964410075.1 uncultured Polaribacter sp. | reverse complement strand
TAGTCTTTTTCAATAAAAAAAACAAACCAAGTAAAGGACCAATTACCAAAACCAAATAGATGTATGGAGAGCCAAAATAATTTTGTAAAAAACTTAGCAGCTGAATGCTAATAATGGTAATAGAAAAACCTAAACAATTTACAATGGTTAATGCTGTTCCTTTGTCTTTCTGTGGCGCATTTTGAGCTACTAAAGTCGAAAATAATGGAGAATCTGCAATAACAACCATACCCCAAAAAATTAAAAATGCAATAAATAGGTATTCATTAGAAATAAAAAAAATAAAAGGTGCGGATAGGCAACATAAACAGGATAGTAAAAGAAAACGAAATGCTGTTTTTTTAACCCCCATTTTTTCTGAAAGATAACCACCTAAAACGCAAGAAATTCCTCCAACACCAATAATAATAAAAGACAATAGAGGAATATTAAAAGTTACATTAGTATAGTTATTTTGATAGATTAATAACAAAATAGGAACAAAAGCCCAAAAAGTATAGAGTTCCCACATGTGTCCAAAATATCCAAAAGCGGCTTTTCTAAAATTGGTGTTTTTAAAAACTTTAAAACAAGCAGATAAATCTAAACTTTTACTTTGTTTTCTGTAAGGACCATTCTTTACAAAAAACACCATTAATAATCCACCAATAGTAGCTAAAGAAGAGGTGGCAATTAAAACACTTTCCCAAGAAAAATTAATTAAAACATTTTTTAACAAATGGGGTAGTGCAGTACCTAAAACTAATGCTCCTACTAAAAAACCAAGAGATTTTCCTAGTCCTTTGTCATAATAATCTGTAGCTATTTTCATACCTACAGGGTAAATTCCTGCTAAGAAAAAACCAGTAAAAAAGCGTAGTATCATTAAACTAAATAAAGTCTGATTTTCATAGATTAAACCAAAATTAGCCAACGCTCCAAAAACAGCACTAAAAAAGAAAACTTTGGATGGCGAAAAACGATCTACAATAGTAAGTAGAGCAAATAACAATGTACCCGTAATAAAACCAAATTGTACTGCAGAAGTTAATAGCCCTAATGCATTATTTTGTAAGTTAAAAGTAGCTAAAAGACTTGTCATAACTCCATTTCCTGCAAACCATAAAGAAGTACAGAAAAACTGAGAAATAACTATAATTGGAAGAATCCTTTTAGAGATTGTCATAAGGGTAACGAAAGTAATTAAATTGAATTAAAATCTCATAGTAATTGAACACTATACTACTTTAAAAAGGTATTTAAAGCGTTAAAGTACCTGTCTGCAATTTCTTTAGCTCCTAAAAGACTATAATGAACCTCATCAGCATAAAAATTTGCATTGTTAGTAAAGTTTGTATTCATGTCTACTAACACTACTTTAAAAGAGGTATTAGATTTTTCTTCAGCCAGTTTATTTAATTTTTCTTCAAATTCAGTAATTAAGCCATTTAGAGATGCAGCACGAGAACTATTGGGATTAACACCAGCGATGATTTCTAGAAAAACAATAGCGTTGTTATTTTTAATTTCTATTTCATCTAGAATAACCCCCAAATTTAAAACTACGTCATCAATAGATTTTCCTCCAGTAATATCGTTTCCTCCAATACCCAATAAAACAAAATCTGGGATATCCTTTTCAAATGCTTCATCTAATCGATTTATAACGTCTAAAGTCGTGTCGCCTAAAATACCAGCATGATCATTATCAAAAGTTAAATTAGAAAAAGTAGGGTAAGAAACAAAGTCTTTAAAAGGACCAACTAAGTCAAAATCAACTTCGTTTTCAACTAAGTTTTTCCAAAGTTCATAACGATAGTTTTCAAAAAGAGGTCTAAAACCCTGTACTCTAGAATCTCCAATGCATAATATTTTATTAACAATAACATCATCATTAGCTATATTTTTATCTTCAATAATATCATCATTTGACGAACATCCAATAAAAAACAAGAGTAAAGTGATTAGTTGTACTATTTTAATTTTCATATTTTAAGGTATTCCAATTCCTAAATAACTATTATAACAAAATCTAAAAGCTTTGATAGTATCAATCTATTTGATCAAATTTTATCAATTATATTGTTTTTAAAAAGTATAGACAATTTACTATTTATTCTAATTTTTTTTAATGAATTGATAAAGCTTTTATGTTAATATTTTATTGGTCATAAAAACATTAAAAAACTAACTATAATTTTATAAAAAAATTAGTTTATCTATATTTGATACCTTATGAAAAATGTAAAAATAATAGAATGCCCAAGAGATGCTATGCAAGGCATAAAAAGTCATTTTATTCCTACAGATCAAAAAGCGTTATATATTAATGCTTTATTAAATGTAGGTTTTCATACGATTGATTTTGGCAGTTTTGTTTCTTCAAAAGCAATTCCTCAAATGAGAGATACTGCGGCGGTTTTAAATAAATTAAATTTATCTAAAACCTCAAGTAAATTATTAGCAATTGTTGCCAATAAAAGAGGTGCTTTAGATGCTATTCAGTTTGAAGAAATAGA
>CAYPHE010000073.1:0-10744 GCA_964410075.1 uncultured Polaribacter sp. | reverse complement strand
AGTTCCAGAGAATTTAGAGATGTATTATCAAAGCGAAGATTATATTTCGCATACAGATAGTAAAAAGAGTTTGTTTGATAAAGTGTATCAATTTGTAAAAAATATTGCACTACAAAAAAAATTAAATTTAATTGAGTCGTTTCATTTTCAACAAAAAACTATTTTAGATGTTGGAGCAGGAACAGGAGATTTTTTAAAATTTTGTAAAGAAAATAAATGGAAAGTTACTGGAGTTGAGCCTAGTGAAAAAGCCAGAAATATTGCTAGTAAAAAAGATGTTTTACTTCATGAGAAATTAGAAGATATTTCTAATAAAGAATTTGATGTTATCTCTCTTTGGCATGTTTTAGAGCATGTAAAGGATTTAGAAAGTTATATAAAAACATTACATAAGCTTTTAACAAAAGAAGGAAAACTAATTATTGCTGTTCCTAATTTTAAAAGTTATGATGCAAAATATTATAAAGAGTTTTGGGCAGCTTTTGATGTACCCAGACATTTATGGCATTTTTCTCAAAAAGGAATAGAAACTATTTTTTCTCAGTTTGGGTTTAAATTAGAAAAAACAGTTCCTATGAAATTCGATTCGTATTACGTTTCTCTATTAAGCGAAAAGTACAAATCAAAAAAAATGAATCCGATTAAAGGGTTTTATCGTGGTTTTGTTTCAAATCTAAAAGCAAAACAATCTTCTGAATACTCTTCTTTAATTTATGTGTTAAAAAAAGAGAAATAATGCAATTTAAGCTGATTTAAGCGCTTTTTTTCAATCAAAGCATGTTCTGTTGTTGAGATTTAAGTAATTGGCTTAAAAAAAGCAATTAGAGTTAATTTTATATAAACAAAAACTATTTAAAAATTATTTTTAATTTGTTTTAATTATATTTTAAGTTTTAGTTATTGAGAGGTCTACTGTAAAGATTTTAGCGAAAAAGAAATTTTATTTAAAAGCATTGTCTTTTGGTTCCCATAGTTCAATTTTGTTTCCATCATTATCTAAAATCCAACCAAACTTTCCGTAATCAAATTCTTGTATTTCTCCTACAATAGTTACTCCTTCTTTTTTTAATTCTCCTAAAAGCTCCACTAAATTTTCAACCCTATAGTTAAACATAAATGCTTTTTTAGATGGTTCAAAGTAATCTGTGTTTTTAGGAAATGGGCTCCATTGTGTAGAAGCATCATTCCCTTTAGCATCTTTCCACCAAAAAGTACATCCCCATTCGTCTGTATTAAAACCTAAATGTTTTTTATACCATTCTTTTGAAGCTTTTGGGTTTTCACTTTTAAAAAATAGTCCACCAATACCTTTTACTCTTTTTTTCATTTTTTAATTGCATTTTCGTAAATGTTAATCCATTCATTTACAGTTAGTTTTTTACATAGTTGACCAATTAATTCATAAGGAATATCGTTCATTTTTTTAAAACGAATGCAACTTTTTCCCATATCCAATTTGTATTTTGCGTATTTAGGGTACATTTTTACAAACCAGTCATGTAACTCTTTTTTTGCATAAATTCCATTATGATATAAATTGATCGAATTTTTTTGTGAAGCTAAGTTTATAAAAGGAAGAGGTTCTTTAGGATTACAATGATACCCTTGAGGGTAGATAGTATGAGGAACATAATATCCTAGCATTTTATAATTTATACCTTCTTGGAAGCCTTCAGGTAAATTTTCTTTTATAACAGTTCTTAATTTTTCTAAGATAAGTTTTCTGTCTTCAGGAATTTGAGCAATATATTCCTCAGGAGTATTCGCTTCGTAGGTCATTGAATTAACTTTTAAGAAGACAAGTTAACAAAATTTTGCTTTAATTTTATTTACAATAGTTTGTGCCAATTTTTCTTTGCTTTCAATAGTCCAGCCACCAACATGTGGTGTTAACAATACATTTTCTGATTCAATTAAATACTTAAATTCAACGGGAACTGAAGACGAGAACAATCCTTCAAAAGAAGATTTTTCGTATTCTAAAACGTCTAAACCAGCGCCTAAAATTTTACCAGCTTGTAAAGCTTCAACCAAATCTTTAGTTACAACAGCGCTGCCTCTTGCGGTATTTAATAGCCAAAAATTTTGCTTCATTTTTTTAATGAATTTTTTGTCTATCATTTTGTTAGACAGTTTGTTATGTGGTGTGTGTAAGCTTAAAATATCTGTTTTTTGTTGCAACTCTTCTAAAGAAACTTGTTTGCAATTTTTATCTCCAACATTTGGTTTTATATCGTAGCAAAGCACATTTACATCAAAACCACATAGTTTTTTTGCAAAAGCTTTACCCATGTTTCCGTAACCAATTAAACCAACAGTTTTACCATCTAACTCTACTCCTCTATTTTCTTCTCTAAGCCATTTTCCTTTTTTAACTTCATTATTAGCTTTGTTTAATTTATTAAAAAGAGACAATAACATAGCTAAAGTATGTTCTCCAACAGCATTTCTATTTCCCTCAGGAGCAGCAATTAATTCAATATTTTTTAATGCAGCATAATCACAATTAATATTTTCTAAACCAGCACCTACTCTACCGATAAACTTTAGGTTTATGGCTTTATCTAAAAATTGTTTGTCAATTGAAAAACGACTTCTAATTACAATACCGTGATAATTATGAATTTTTTGCAAAATTTCTTCTTTTGAAGAAGTATAATCTTCATCATTTGTAAACCCTAAATTATTAAGTTGATTTAGTAATAAAGGATGATTTGTATCTAGGTGTAGGATTTTCATAATTAGATTACTAGATATTTTTATTGTTAGATTTTTAGAGAGGAATTGAATTTAGACATCATTTTAATAATTTGCTGTAGTTGATTATTTAACTTGTCAAAATTACTCTGGTTTACAAAACCTAAATCAAAAGATAAAATTAATTGAGTTTCAATTTCATAACAAGACCCTAAAGAAATTTGTAGAAATCTACTAAAATCTTTATTGGTGTTCCTTCCTGCTCCTTCTGCAATATTTGAAGGTATTGAAACTACAGCTCTTTTCAATTGAGATACTAAACCAAACTTTTCTTCTTCTGGAAAATGATTGGTTATACTATAGATTTCCTTACAAAAAGATCTACTTAATTGCCAAAATTTTAAGTCTTTATATCTATGCATGATTAGATAACTAGATTAGCTAGATGGTTAGATTTGTGAAAATGAAAAATTCTAATATTATTATGTTTACCAAGGAGTTCTAATAATCTAGCTATCTAAGTAATCCAACAGTCTTTCTCAATATTGCTCCTTTTCATTGGGGAAATCACTAGATTTTACATCATTAACGTAATTTTTAAAAGCGTTTGTCATGTCAGAATATAAATCTAAATACCTACGTAAAAAACGAGGATGGAATTCGTGAGTCATTCCAATCATATCATGCGTTACTAAAACTTGGCCATCAACACCATTTCCAGCTCCAATTCCTATTACAGGAATATTTAAACTTTTGGCTACTTTTTCAGCCAATTTTGCAGGAACTTTTTCTAAAACTAAAGCAAAACAACCTAATTCTTCCAATAATTTAGCATCGCTAATTAGTTTTTCAGCCTCAGCCTCTTCTTTTGCTCTAACAGAGTAGGTACCAAACTTGTAAATAGATTGAGGGGTTAATCCTAGATGTCCCATAACAGGAATACCTGCTGTTAAAATTCTAGAAATAGATTCTGAAATTTCACTACCTCCTTCTAACTTTACAGCGTGCCCGCCAGATTCTTTCATTATTCTAATAGCAGAATCTAAGGCATTTTTAGAATTTCCTTGGTAAGCACCAAAAGGTAAATCAACCACAACCAAACAACGATCTATAGCACGTACTACAGAACTAGCATGGTAAATCATTTGATCTAAAGTTATCGGCAAAGTTGTTTCATGACCAGCCATAACATTAGACGCAGAGTCACCAACTAAAATAACATCAACTCCTGCTCCATCAACAATTTTTGCCATGGTATAATCGTAAGCTGTAAGCATAGAAATTTTTTCTTGGTTAGCTTTCATATCTACCAAAGACTTTACAGTTACTCTTTTATATTGTTTTTTTGCTGTGGACATTTTCTAAATGTTAAAGTTTGTAAAAATACGAAATATCAGTCAACTTTAATTTAATCTGCAATGCTATTGATTTTAAAATTAACAGCAAACCAATAAAATGAATAAAACCAGCATATTTTATAAACCAAGTACTCTATTTTTTTAAAATAAGGCTGTATATTTACCACCAACTTTTAATATGTCTACAGAAAATACAACATTAGATACCAGCAAATGGATAGATAATTATGCAGATTATATGTATAATTATGCTGTTGTTCGTGTAAACGATAGTGATATTGCAAAAGATTTAGTCCAAGAAACCTTTTTAGCAGGATTAAAATCGGCAAAAAATTTCCAAGGAAAATCAACAGAAAGAACTTGGTTGATTTCCATTTTAAAAAGAAAGATAATTGATTATTATCGAAAAATAAATTCTAAAAAAGGCAAAGCTGAAGTTCGCGTAAATTTTTATGACGATGGCGAAAATGAGGGAAATTGGATTGAGGAACGTGTTCCACAAAAGTGGGATAATAAATCTGATAGGAATATAGAGAACGAAGAATTAAAGAATCAATTAGATAGCTGTATTGATGCTTTACCAGAAAAATATGCTATGGTTTTTAGAATGAAAACCATACAAGAATTTGAAACGGAAGAAATTTGTAATGAATTAAATATTACTTCGTCTAACCTATGGGTTATGATACATAGAGCAAGAACACAGCTCAGAAAATGTATGGAAGATAACTGGTTTAATAATTAGAAATGTTTAAAAATTTAAAAATTACCTGCGACGAAGCAACTGCCATCTGTGATAAGAATCAGTATGGCGAAGCTTCAATTAAAGAGCTTTTTAAACTTAACCTTCATTTTTTACAATGTAGAATTTGTGCACTGTATACAAAGCAGAATAATGTTATGACGCGTTTGTATAAAGGTCAAGCTAAATCTTGTAAAAGTTTAGAACATTGTATGAGTGCGGACGATAAAAACGCACTAAAAGAAGCTTTAAGTAAAGTAGAAAATTAAACTAAAAACGGAATGTTGAAAAACATTCCGTTTTTTTATTACTCTTTTTTTAAGAAAGCAATACTATCTTAATTGCTATTTTTGTAATCCATAAATAAAAAACAATGGATTTCTTACCCGAAAAAATTGATAATTACGTTGTACAACATTCTCAACAAGAGCCTACAATTCTACAAGAATTAACAAGAGAAACTTGGCAAAAAGTATTGAATCCAAGAATGTTGAGTGGTGCTTTTCAAGGTAGAGTGTTAACAATGCTTACCAAATTAATTAATCCTAAAAATATCTTAGAAATTGGTACGTATACAGGGTATTCGACTTTGTGTTTTGCTGAGGGAATGTCTACCGAAAGCCAAATTTTTACGATTGATAAAAACGAAGAATTGGTTAGTTTACAAAATAAATATTTTAACAAATCGGGCCACCAAGAACAAATACATCAATTTGTTGGCAACGCTTTAGAAATTATTCCTGCTATAGAAGAAAAATTCGATTTGGTGTTTATAGATGCAGACAAATCCAACTACATCAATTACTTCAACTTAGTTATTCATAAAATGAATACAGGAGGAATTATTTTATCTGACAATGTACTGTGGAGTGGAAAAGTTGTAGAAGAACTTAACCCAAAAGACATAGATACCAAAGTGTTATTGAAATACAATCAATTGTTAAATACAGATGAAAGGGTAGAAACAGTATTGTTTCCCATTAGAGATGGATTAACAGTAAGTAGAGTGAAGTAAGCTTACTTACTACGTTTTATAGGCCCAGTAATATCATCAATACCATCTTTTACCTCTGCAATTTGGTTATTAATGTCTTTGGCGATATCAGTGTCAATTTTATGCTTATCTGCGCTATCTTTTATCTCCCTTTTAATATCGTTGGTGGCATCTTTCATCTGGCGCATACCTTTACCCAACCCTCTAGCAATTTCAGGAATTTTATCGGCACCAAACACCATTACTACGATAAGCATAATTACCATAATTTCTGGACCACTGATAAATAAAAAAAGTGTGCTCATACTGCAAATATAAGGAGATATTTACGATTAAGTATAGAATAGCTTCAATGTAAATTATCTAAAAAAATAAAGTTAAATTATTTAGATAACTTCAAAGTTTATTCTTTGAGGAACATATTTTTTAATAATTTGCTTTAAATTTATCTCCTTCTCTATTGAGAAATAAAAAATGCTAAAAAAAATTGTTACCTTTTTTATATTTATTTGTGTTTTACATATACAAGCGCAACTAGGTTTTTGTAAAGGAAACTCTGGTGATCCTATTTTTTTAGAAGATTTTGGGACTGGAAGTGTAGATAGTTATTTAGAGTCTGGTAGTACAACTTATACTTTCGCAAAGGGAGCACCAAAAGATGGATATTATAAGGTTTCTAAAAACACTAATTATTATGGTTGGTTTATAACCAGAGATCATACACCAGAAGATATTGATGGAAGATGCTTAATTGTAAACGCAAGTAATACACCTGGAGAATTTTTTAACTTACCCGTTTCTGGTTTGTGTGAAAATACTACTTACGAATTTTCTTCCTGGTTGATAAATTTATTTCCTTCTCAAAATAAAGTTTGTGGTCCTTTTGGTAACCAAAGCGCAAACCCAATAAATATAACTTACGAAATTTGGGATAGTACAAATACTCAATTATTAAAAAAAGGAGATACAGGTAATATCTATGGATCTTCTTTTCCAAAATGGAAGCAATATGGTATGGTTTTTCAGACAAAACCAGGACAAACTTCTGTTATATTAAAAATAAAGAATAATGGTAAAGGTGGTTGTGGTAACGATTTAGCTATAGATGATATTTTATTTAGAACTTGTGGAGATGCAGTTTTTATTGAAGAAAAAATAACTGAAAATGCTGTAGAGTTAATTGCAACTCCAGATTTTTCAGTTTTTTCTACTCATTTTTTTCAATGGCAAAAAAGTACAAACGGAAAAGACTGGGGAAATATTTTAAACGAAAATAAAAATACAATTCTAATTAAAACATTAGGAGAAGTAAAATATTTTAGGGTATTACTTGCAGAAGATGCTGTTAATTTATCAAATTCATCTTGTAATTCTTCATCAGAAATTTATAAAGTATCTAACAACGTACAACAAGAATTAAAACCAAAATTAAAATTAAAAAAAATAAAACCTATTATTTCCTCTAAAAAAGGGAAAAGAAGAACAGAAAAAGAGGTAATTATTGTAAAAAACGGTTTAACCATTATTAAACACAAAGTTTGGATTTATGGAGCTAGAGGAAAATTTGTTAAAACGGGCGAAAAAATTACAAAAATGGGTGACGAAGGAGCGGGATTTAGAGTAACTGAGACAGTTTATTACAAGTCTATTTATGGCTATAACTCTAGTAAAAGAGTTTATTTAATAGATTAAAACTTATTTTTTAACCAACATTCGCTTAATCTCATTCAACTTCATTAACGCTTCAATAGGAGTAAGTGTATCAATATTAGTGGCTAAAATCTCTTCTCTAATATTTTCAAGTAAAGGGTCATCCAATTGAAAAAAGCTCAATTGAAAATCTTCTTTTTGCACTTCTTGTAACTGTTTAGAATTTTCTTTTTGAGAAGCGTTTTGTTCTAGTTTTTGTAAAATTTTATTGGCTCTATGAATTACCATATTTGGCATACCAGCCAATTTTGCTACATGAATTCCAAAACTATGATTACTACCACCAGCCACTAATTTTCGTAAGAAAATAATAGTGTCTTCTAGTTCTTTTACAGAAACATTATAGTTTTTTATCCGCTCAAAAGAAGTTGTCATTTCATTCAATTCGTGGTAATGCGTAGCAAACAACGTTTTTGCTTTGGCAGGATGTTCGTGTAAAAACTCAGCAATTGCCCAGGCAATAGAAATACCATCGTACGTAGAAGTTCCACGCCCAATTTCATCCAAAAGAATTAGACTTCGTTCAGAAACGTTATTTAATATAGAAGCCGTTTCATTCATTTCTACCATAAAAGTAGATTCTCCCATAGAAATATTATCGCTAGCACCTACTCTCGTAAAAATTTTATCTACCAAACCAATTTTTGCGTTTTGAGCAGGTACATAACTCCCCATTTGCGCTAACAAAACAATTAATGCTGTTTGACGAAGAATAGCTGATTTACCAGACATGTTAGGTCCAGTAATCATAATAATCTGTTGTAAATTTCTATTCAATACTACGTCATTGGCAATGTAATTTTGGTCAATTGGCAGTTGTTTTTCAATTACAGGGTGACGCCCGTTTTTGATATCTAAATCTGTACTTTCATCTAGTTGAGGACGAACATAATTATTGTCAATTGCTAAAACGGAAAAGCCTAACAAACAGTCTAGTTGCGCCACTATTTGGGCATTTTCTTGCACTTGTGGTACAAACTGAATGATGTATTGCAGCAGTTTGCTAAAAATTTCTTGTTCTAAAACTGCAATTTTTTCTTCAGCTCCAAGAATTTTGGTTTCGTATTCTTTTAACTCTTCAGTAATATAACGTTCTGCAGAAACCAAAGTTTGCTTTCTTACCCAGTTTTCTGGAACTTTATCTTTATGGGTATTTCTAACTTCAATATAATATCCAAAAACATTATTAAAAGCAATTTTTAAACTCGTTATTCCTGTTTTTTCAGTTTCGCGAGCCAACATATCATCTAAGAACTGCTTTCCAGAAGAAGATATAGCTCGTAAATCGTCTAATTCTTGGTGAACACTATTTGCAATTGCATTTCCTTTATTAATATTTACAGGAGCATCTTCAAATAAAGTAGCTTCTATTTTTTCGATTAGTGTAGTACAAGAATGTAGCTGCTTTCCTAATTTTTTAACTGATGTGTTTTTGCTGTTTGTTGCCAATTCTTTTATAGGAAGAATAGCTTTTAGAGAGTTTTTTAACAGTACAATTTCTCTTGGAGAGGCTTTACCAGTGGCTACTTTAGAAATCAAACGCTCTATATCTGAAATCTGTTTTAGTTGATAACTAGCTGTTTTAGAAAATTCGTTAGTTTCAATGCAATATTTTACCAAAGACTGTCGGTATTTTATTTCCTCTAAATTTTTTAAAGGCAATGCCAACCAACGTTTCAATAATCTTCCGCCCATTGGTGAAATAGTTTTATCTATAATATTTAAAAGCGTAACTGCATTTACCGAATTTGGGTTGTACAACTCTAAGTTTCTTACCGTAAATCGATCCATCCAAACATAATCATCAGTAGCAATTCTACTAATGTTTTGAATGTGTTTTAGTTGGTTGTGTTGCGTTTCAGATAAGTAATATAAAATTGCACCAGCCGCAACGGTTCCGCAAGACAAATCTTGTACTCCAAACCCTTTTAAGGTGTTTACTTCAAAATGATTTTGTAAGGTTTCATCTGTATATTCTTTTTGAAAAACCCAATCTTCTAAATGATAGGTGTGGTATTGATTTTCGAACAATTCTAAAAATTGTTGCTTGTATTGTTTCTGAACTAAAATTTCACTTGGACTAAAATTTTGAAGCAGTTTGTCAATGTATTCTGCATTACCTTGCGCTACTAAAAATTCGCCAGTAGAAACATCTAAAAAAGAAATTCCTAGTTGTTTTTTATTGAAATGAACTGCGGCTAGAAAGTTATTGGTTTTGCTTTGTAAAACTTCATCATTTAAAGAAACTCCAGGGGTAACCAATTCGGTTACTCCACGTTTTACAATGGTTTTGGTCATTTTTGGATCTTCTAGCTGATCGCAAATAGCAACACGCATTCCTGCTTTTACCAATTTTGGTAAATAGGTGTTTAAAGAATGATGAGGAAAACCAGCCAAGGCAGTTTCCGATTCTGAACCTGCACCTCTCTTGGTTAGAATTATTCCTAAAATTTCAGCAGCTATTTTAGCGTCTTCTCCAAAGGTTTCGTAAAAATCGCCAACACGAAACAACAACATTGCATCAGGATATTTTCCTTTAATGGTGTTGTATTGTTTCATAAGAGGCGTTACCTTTTTCCCTTTAGATTTTGCCAAGGTTTTGTGAATTTTAGGTTAGTTTTGCGAAGATATAAAATATAGTTGTTAGTGTTTGGTTTTTAGTTCGGTTACCATTAACTAAAAGCCATCAACCACCAACCAAATAGTATGAGAAAATTAAAAAACAACGAGTTAAACAGAATTACTGTAGAAGAATTTAAAGCAACAGAAAAAACACCTTTAATTGTTGTTTTAGATAATATTAGAAGTTTAAATAATGTAGGTTCTGTTTTTAGAACATCAGATGCATTTTTAATTGAAAAAATTTATTTGTGTGGCATTACTGCAACTCCACCAAACAAAGAAATACATAAAACAGCTTTAGGAGCAACGGAATCTGTAGATTGGCAACATGCTGAAGAAACCCTAGAAGTTATTGAAAAATTGAAAAAGGATAACGTAAAAGTTTTGGCTGTAGAACAAGCAGAAAATTCAACAAAACTAGATACTTTTTTTCCGGAGAAAAACCAAAAGTATGCTATTGTTATGGGCAATGAAGTAAAAGGTGTGCAGCAAGAAGTGGTCAATGCATCAGATTTGTGTATTGAAATTCCGCAATTGGGTACCAAACACTCTTTAAATATTTCTGTAACTACCGGAGTTGTTTTGTGGGATTTGTTTAGTAAATTGAAAAAATAAAATATA
>CAYPHE010000072.1:4051-10748 GCA_964410075.1 uncultured Polaribacter sp. | reverse complement strand
TTAGAAAAATGCTTTTGCATTCCCTTTATAAGTTTTGAAGACTTAAATGTGGTTACTTTAAATCTTTCTCTAGACGAAACTACTTTGTTGTTAAAAAATTTGTTTCTAAGACTTGTGTACGCAACATAACAATCAGCTTGTATAAATAACCCCATATTTATAGACCATTCCCAGTTGGCTAAATGAGAACCCACTATAGCAATGCTTCTTCCTTCTTTAGCATATTTATTTACCAAATCAATATTTTTGTAAACGTAGCGTTTTCTAATTTCTTTTTCAGAAATAGAAAATGCCTTAATACTTTCAATAAAAATGTCTACAAAATGCTTGTAGAATTTTTTTCGGATTTCTTTAAGTTCTTCTTCTTTTTTTTCTGGAAAACTAAGTCGTAAATTTTCTAATACTACTTCTTTCCTATAACCAATTACATAGTAGATGATTATGTAAAAGAAAGTAGATTTTAAATATAATATTCGCATTGGCAACTTAGACAGTAGCCAGATAATAGGATATGTTAAAATAAAAAAAATGAATTGCATAGCGTTGTTTGTTATTGCAAATATCGTATTTAAAATTAAAAACCTATTAACATTTATACATCTGAATTTTAGTTAATTTTACATAATGATGGAAAATATAGATAGAGTTGTTCTTTTAATGGTAGTTGCCAATGTAATTGTATCAATTAGAGGTTTTAATAATTACGCTTTTTTTGAAAAATATAAGTTTAATATAGGTAGCATTTTGTCAGGAGAAAAAATTAGAACTATTACTTCTGGTTTTTTGCATGCAGATTGGATGCACTTGATTTTTAATATGTATGCCCTGTATTTATTTGGTGATATTGTTGCAGCTTTTTTAGGTAGTCCACTTTTTTTACTAATTTATATAGCAAGTTTACTAGCAGGAAGTTTGTATACTTTACAAGCGTATAAAAATGTACCTTATTATAGTGCAGTTGGTGCTTCTGGAGCTGTTTCTGGAATTGTATTTTCTTCGATTTTGTTATATCCAGAAATGGATTTGTATCTCTTTTTTATTCCAATACCAATTCCTGGTTATATTTTTGGTTTTGGATATTTAATTTATTCTATTTTCGGAATGAAGAATCAAACAAGTAATATTGGTCATGCTGCTCACTTGGGGGGTGCTATTGGCGGATTTGCTCTAACACTTATGTTAAAACCGTCTTTATTTTCAGAAAATTTATTGACTGTAATTTTAATGGCAGTTCCAATTCTTATTTTACTTTTCTTTGGCGATAAGATTTTAAAGAAATAATATTTTTCGAATATAATTTATTTGTAATAAAGTATAAATATCAACCTGAATTTGTTTCAGGTGTTTGTCTAAATTGATGTTTATTAGTCTCATAAGAGATTTCGAAATAAATTTGGGATAAAGCAAAACAAAACTATCATTGTACCAAATTGAGAATCATTTAATTTTTTAAATTCCTGCTTTAGCAGGAATAGTAATTACTTATATTTAGATAAGATTGCAAAAAAAACACCCAATAAACTTCTTATGAGCTTATTGGGCATTTTAAACAAATTAAGTAAAATCTAATTTATTATTTATTTGCTTTATCTGCAATAATTCTAGTTTCCTTATTAGCAACTTCCCAGGCAGTGTGAAAAACCAAACGTGCTCTGTTTTCTAATAAATTATAGTTTATTTTGTCTGGTGTGTCAGTAGGTTGATGGTAATCTTCATGCGTACCATTAAAATAAAATATAATAGGAATATTATGTTTGGCAAAGTTGTAATGGTCAGATCTATAATAAAAACGGTTAGGATCATTCTCATCATTATATTTATAATCTAAATTGATTTTTGTGTATTTTGTATTGATTTCTTCAGATAAAGTATGTAGTTCTGTACTCAGTTTATCAGAACCAATTAAATATACATAATTAGGATCTTCTTTATGCCTGTCGTCAATTCTACCAATCATGTCAATATTTAAATTACAAACTGTATTTGCTAAAGGAAATAACGGATTTTCGGTATAATATTTAGAACCTAACAAGCCTTTTTCTTCTCCAGTAACATGTAGAAATAAGACAGAACGTTTTGGACCTTTTCCTTCTTTTTCTGCCATTTTAAAAGCCTCTGCAATTTCTAAAATAGCTACAGTTCCCGATCCATCATCATCTGCACCATTATATACTTTTCCGTTTTTAACGCCTTCGTGATCTAAATGTGCAGAAATAACTATAATTTCATCTGGCTTTTCGCTTCCTTTTATAAAAGCAACTACATTTTCAGAATCTTTTAATTTTCCTCTTCTACTATATGTATTTAAAAACGAAGCAGGAACTTCTTGAAAATAATCATTATTACTAATAGGAGAAGGTATATTTTGAGTAATGTAGTAATCCTTTAAATAATTTACTGCTTTTTTCTGTCCAGGTTCTCCTGTATTTCTTCCCTCAAACTCATCAGAAGCATAAATAAAAAGATGCTCACCTAATTCTTTTGCAGTAATTGTTTTTGCATATTTTTCTGCATAATCTAAGTTTTTTTCGACTGTAGTATTTTGGCTAGAGCTACACGCAATAAAAGCTACAGAGGTAGCCATATAAAGTAATTTTTTCATTTAAATGTAATAGGTTTATTATAAAAACAATAACACGAAGTTACTAAAACTTCATCTATTTTTAATTATTCTTTACGAACAATAAATTGATGTAAATTATTATCGAACTGAATTAAATCAGATGAAAATAAATTATGAAAAGCCTTTTGCTGTATTAAAACTTCTGGAGTGTTTTGGAGAATATTTTCTTCTGTAAAAAGTACAATCTCATCAGCCAATTGTATGGCTAAATTGATTTCATGAGAAGATATAATAATGGTTTTTTTATGTTTTGAAACCATTTTTTTTAGCAAATCGAAAATTTTAATAGTGTGGTGCATATCTAAATGAGCAGTAGGTTCATCTAAAATAATTACTTCTGTATTTTGTGCTAACGCTCTTGCAATTAAAACACGTTGCAATTGTCCATCACTCAATTCTAAAAATGATTTGGATTGTAAATGAACTGTTTCTGTGAGTTCTAACGCATTTGAAATTGCATTTTTGTCTTCATTAGAAAGCGAGTCCATCCAGTTGGTGTAAGGTTGTCTTCCTAATGCAACCAATTCGTAAACCGTTAATAAACTTTCTGGCAAACGCTCTGTTAAGACCAAACTTAACTGTGTAGCCAATTCTTTTTCTGATATAGAGCTGATATTGTAATGATTAAAAAAAATATTTCCAGAAATCGGTTCAATTACTTTACTTACTGTTTTTAATAAAGTAGATTTTCCAATACCGTTTTTGCCTAAAACGAAAACTAACTTTCCTTTTTCAATATTTAAATTGATGTTTTTAGCAATAATACTAGCGTCGTTTTTTTGCTGGTAACCAATTGTTAAGTTTTCGGTTTTTAGTATGGTATGTTTTAAAGTTGATTCGATTTTGTTTAACGTATTAAATTATAGTATTCTTTTTTCTAATTAATAACCAAATTACAATTGGGGCACCAAATAAAGAGGTAATGGCGTTTATAGGTAAGGTAAACTCACTGTTTGGTAGTTGAGCAATACAATCGCAAAGTAATAAAACAATTGCACCAATTAGTAAACTAGCAGGAATTAAAATTTTATGATTTGATGTTGTAAAAACGAGTCTCGCTATATGTGGAATTGCCAAACCTAAAAAAGCAATTGGACCTGCAAAAGCAGTAATAATTCCTGTTAAAATGCTAGTTATTAATAAAATAAAATTTCTACTTTTTTTAAGTTGAATACCTAAGCTTTTGGCATAGCGTTCCCCCAATAGTAAACTGTTTAATGGTTTTATTAAACGAAACGAAAAGCCGACTGTAATTAGATAAATTACTGCAAAAATTTTAATTTCTAACCAAGATAAATTACCTAAACTACCAAAGCCCCAAAATACATATTGTTGTATTTTTTCTGAGTTACTAAAGTAATTTAATATACTAATTATTGCAGATGCAAAACTGCTAAACATTAACCCAATAATTAATACAGACATTACATCTTTTACTTTATTTGCAGCAATAATTACAGCAAATAATACTAAAAAAGCACCTAAACTTGCTGCCACTGGTAAAGACCAACTAGAAAAAGAACTTACTAAAAATGTATTCCCCAATAGAGAGGTGCCTAA
This sequence comes from uncultured Polaribacter sp., assembly GCA_964410075.1. Lineage (GTDB taxonomy): Bacteria > Bacteroidota > Bacteroidia > Flavobacteriales > Flavobacteriaceae > Polaribacter. The sequence continues at coordinate 6,565 of CAYPHE010000072.1, read as the reverse complement.
GATTAACAATGCAACGCCCAAGCTTGCTCCAGAAGAAATACCTAATACAAACGGACCTGCCAGCGGATTTCTAAATAAGGTTTGCATAAATAAGCCAGAAATAGCCAAACCAGAGCCAACTAAAATAGCTGTAATTGCTTTTGGTAACCTAAAATTTATAATTATAGTTTGCCAGCTTTCTTTAGAGCTTTCTCCTAAAAAAATACTATTAAAAATTTCTTTTATAGGAATGGAAACAGATCCGATACTTACATTTAACACAAAACAAAAACACAGCAAGATTGCTAAGATTGTAAACTGTGTTTTATAGGATCTGTTCATTTTTTTTAAAGTAAAAAGTAGCTATAATTGACTTAAAAAAGCCACTAATTTTTGTACAGCAATTCCTCTGTGTGAAATTTTGTTTTTTGATTCAGCATTCATTTCTGCAAAAGTTTGTTCAAAGTGTTCAGGTTGAAAAATAGGATCATAACCAAAGCCTTTTTTTCCTTGTTTGGAACTTGTAATATCTCCTTTACAAATGCCTTCAAACAAATGTTTTTCGCCATTTAAATGTAATGCAATTGCAGTTCTAAATTGTGCTTTTCTATTGGTTTTATTTTCTAAAGCATGTAATAATTTATTCATATTATTTTCCGCATTAGCGGGTTCGCCAGCATAGCGGGCTGAATATACGCCAGGTTTTCCGTTTAAACTTTCAACTTCTAACCCTGTATCGTCAGCAAAACAATTGTATCCAAATTTTTCTGAAATATAATTGGCTTTTAAATGCGCATTACCTTCTAAAGTAGTGGCTGTTTCTTCAATTTCATCAAAGCAATTGATGTCTTTTAAACTTAATAATTGAATACTTTTTGGAAGCATTTTTTGTACTTCTTTTAATTTGTTTGCATTGTTTGTAGCAAAGACGAGTTTCATTATTTGGTTGTTAGTTTATGGTTCTAGTTAAAGATTATTATCTTTCTGTAGTTTAATAAATAAAGTTTAAAAGTACAAAGTTTTTAACGCATGAGTAAAAGTTCCTTCCCTTTGGGACGGCTAGGAAGGGCTTATTACTCATGATGATAAGGTTCATTTCTTAAAATTGTAAATCCCCTATAGATTTGCTCAACAATAAAAAGACGAATCATTTGGTGCGAAAACGTCATTTTAGACAAAGAGAGTTGTTCTTTAGCTTTTTTATAAATTGCTTCAGAGAATCCGTAAGGTCCACCAATTACAAAAACCAACTGCTTTGTTCCGGCATTCATTTTCTTTTGTAAATATTTAGAAAATTCTATAGAAGAAAATTGTTTTCCTTTATCATCTAAAAGCACTAGAACATCGGTATTAGAAATTTTATTTAAAATCAATTCACCTTCTTTTTCTTTCTGTTGAAGCTCACTTAAATTTTTTGCATTTTTAATATCATTAATAATATCAAATTCAAATTTTATGTAGTGTTTTAGTCGTTTTTGGTATTCGTCAATTAGCTGAATTAACTGCTTATTATCCGTTTTTCCAATTGCCAGTAACTTAATTTTCATGCTTCAAAATTACGAATTACAAATTATCAATTACGAGTTGTCAATTATAAAATCAATCTTTCAATTTTTAAATCATTTAATCATTCAACATTCATAATTCATAATTGATTACTATTTTTACACCAGATTTATAGTTTATGATTTCAAAAGAACAGTTTCAAAAAGAACTAGATATAATTATAGCTAATGCCATTCGAGAAGATATTGGCACTGGCGATCATACTTCGTTGTCTTGTATTCCATCTACCGCAGAAGGAAAAGCAAAATTATTGGTAAAAGAAGCCGGAATAATTGCAGGAATAGACTTTGCCAAGCAGGTTTTCGCTTATGTAGATAAAGATTTACAAGTAGAAACTTTTTTAAAAGATGGAGATGCTGTTAAAATTGGTGATATTGCTTTTCATGTTTCAGGAAAATCGCAATCGATTGTAATGGCAGAACGTTTGGTGTTAAATGCTATGCAAAGGATGAGTGCCATTGCCACTAAAACGAAATTTTATGTTGATTTATTAAAAGGAACGGATACTAAAATTTTAGATACCAGAAAAACAACTCCGGGAATTAGAGCTTTAGAAAAATGGGCAGTTACCATTGGAGGCGGAGAAAATCACCGATTTGCTCTATATGACATGGTTATGATAAAAGACAATCATATAGATTTTGCAGGAGGAATTACAAAAGCAATTGAAAAAACAAAAACTTACTTGGCAGAGAAGCAATTAGATTTAAAAATAATTGTAGAAGCTAGAAGTTTAACCGAAATTGAAGAAATTCTTAAAAATGGGGGAGTTTATCGTATTTTAATTGATAATTTTTCTTTTGAAGATACTAAAAAGGCAGTCGAATTAATTGGCAACCAATGTTTAACCGAATCTTCTGGAGGAATTAACGAAGAAACGATTAGAAAATATGCAGAATGTGGTGTAAATTACATTTCTTCTGGAGCATTAACCCACTCTATTTATAACATGGATTTAAGTTTGAAAGC
>CAYPHE010000072.1:0-3951 GCA_964410075.1 uncultured Polaribacter sp. | reverse complement strand
AAAATTCCGATACTAAATGTCATTATTGCTTTTTTTAAAAAAGTAAAAGTGCCAACTTTAGAGGGAATGTCTTTGTATGATGTTTTAGAAATGTACGTAATTGGTATTGTTGAAGGAGCATTAACAACTCGTGCAAGCGGAATTGCATACAGCTTTTTTATGGCAATTTTTCCGTTTTTATTATTTGTACTAACACTAATTCCTTTTATTCCTATTGATGGCGTACAAGAAGGTTTGTTATCTATTATTGAAGATGTTTTGCCTCCAAAAACTTATGATGCTGTTGATTCAGTTTTGGTAGATATTATTAAAAATCAATATGGTGGGCTGTTATCTTTCGGTTTTATTGGATCAATTTTTTTAATGACCAATGGGATAAATGCCATTTTTGGAGGTTTTGAATATTCCTATCATGTAAAATTGGTAAGAAATGCATTTCGATCTTATTTTATAGCCATGGCGGTTTCGTTATTAATTGTTTTCTTTTTAATAATTACTATTTTAATGATTGTTTTTTTTGAATTGATTTTAAAGGATTTGGTTACTTTAGGTTGGTTAGAAGACAATTTAATTTGGTTACAATTAACACGAGGCCTCATATTTATTGTTATGATTTTCTCTACAGTTTCAATTTTATATCATTTTGGAACTAAAGAAGGTAAACATTCTAAATTCTTTTCGCCAGGCGCCGTATTAACAACAATACTTTCCATTTTAACTTTCTATTTGTTTAGCTTTTATATTAACGAATTTGCCAAATACAATGAGTTGTATGGTTCTATAGGAACGCTATTGATTTTAATGCTGTTCATTTGGTTAAATGCAATTATTTTGTTGTTGGGTTTTGAACTGAACGCATCTATTTATTCGCTAAGACGAAGAAATAAAAAGTTTTCGACGCCTTAAAAATTATAACTTTTCACGATATTTGCACCCGCAATTTACCATTACAATTTTAAATTTTGAGTGATTAGTTTTGAGTGAAAAACTAAAAACCAAAAACTAAAAACTAAAAACCAATCAATGAAAGTAGGAATTCCAAAAGGAACAAGAGATTTTTCACCAACAGAAGTTGCCAAAAGAACGTATATTATCAATACTATTAAAACAGCTTTTGAAAATTTTGGTTTTCAACCTATAGAAACACCAAGTTTTGAAAATTCTTCAACCTTAATGGGTAAATATGGAGAAGAAGGAGATCGATTGATTTTTAAAATCTTAAATTCTGGAGATTATTTAGCAAAAGCTAACGAAGCGTTATTGGCATCAAAAGACAGTTTAAAACTGACTTCACAGATTTCTGAAAAAGCCTTAAAATACGATTTAACTGTTCCTTTTGCGCGTTATGTGGTACAACATCAAAATGAGATTACTTTTCCATTTAAACGTTACCAAATACAACCTGTTTGGAGAGCAGATAGACCACAAAAAGGACGTTTTAGAGAATTTTATCAATGTGATGCAGATGTTGTAGGAAGTCAATCTTTGTGGCAAGAGGTAGAATTTATCAAATTATACGACACCGTTTTTACACAATTAGGTTTACAGGGAACATCAATAAAACTAAACAACCGAAAAATTTTATCGGGTATTGCAGAGGTTATTGGAGCTCAAGATAAACTAATCGATTTTACAGTTGCTTTAGATAAATTAGATAAAATTGGTCAAGAAAAAGTAGAGCAAGAAATGTTAGCTAAAGGTATTCCAGAAGAAGCCATTCAAAAGCTTTCACCTTTATTTAGCTTTAACGGAACAAACCAAGAAAACTTAGATGCTCTTGCCAATTTATTAACTACATCAGAAGAAGGAACAAAAGGAGTTGAAGAATTACGCTTTTTAATAAACAGTATAGAAAAGTTAGGTTTACAATCTGCTAATTTAACACTAGATGTAACTTTAGCAAGAGGATTAAATTATTATACGGGTGCAATTTTTGAAGTTGGAGCTCCTGCAACTGTAAAAATAGGTTCTATTGGTGGCGGTGGAAGGTATGATGATTTGACTGGAATTTTCGGAATGAAAAACATGTCTGGAGTTGGAATTTCTTTCGGGTTAGATAGAATTTATTTGGTTTTAGAAGAATTGAATTTGTTTAAAGAAGTGTCTTTGCCAAAACCAAAAGTATTATTTATCAATTTTGGAGAAGCAGAGGCATTATTTTCTTTAAATGCAATTACAAAATTGAGAGCAAATAACATTAAGGCGGAATTATATCCTGATGCCGCAAAAATGAAAAAGCAAATGACTTATGCTAACAAAAGAGAGATTTCTTACGTAGTTTTAGTGGGGTCAAAAGAAATTGAAAACAATTCGTATACCCTAAAAAATATGAGTTCTGGAGAGCAAACTGAATGTAGTTTAGAAGAATTAATCAATCAAATCTCTTAAAAAATAAGCAGAAATACCAATTGTAATTTTTTAATTGATATAGAGACTATTATAATACGTTACAATAATGTAAATTTGCAGTCCAATTTCAATTTAAGATGATTGACATCACAGACAAAATGAATGACGAAAGAATAGATGAAATCGGTGAAGACCACGTAGGAACTTCTGCGAAAACTCCTTTAAGAGCAGATGCTTTTGAAATTTCAGACGAAGAAAAGATAGAAAGAATCCAAGAAAGTGTTAGAGATATTTTACACACTTTAGGTATGGATTTAGAAGATGATAGCATACAAGGTACTCCAAAACGTGTAGCTAAAGCTTTTGTAAATGAATTGTTTATGGGATTAAACCCAAAAAATAAACCAAAAGCATCTACATTTAACAACAACTATAAATATGGTGAAATGTTGGTGGAAAAAAACATTGTTGTTTATTCTACTTGCGAGCATCATCTGTTACCAATTATTGGTAGAGCACATGTAGCTTATATTTCTAAAGGCAAAGTTATTGGCTTATCTAAAATGAACAGAATTGTTGAGTATTTTGCAAAAAGACCTCAAGTTCAAGAACGTTTAACCATGCAAGTTGTACAGGCTATGCAAGAAGCATTAGGCACAGAAAATGTGGCTTGTGTAATAGATGCAAAGCACTTATGTGTAAATTCTAGAGGAATAAAAGATATAGAAAGTTCTACAGTAACTGCAGAATTTGGAGGAAAATTTAAAGAACAAGCTACCAAAAGCGAATTTTTAGATTACATTAAAATGGATACTGATTTTAATAAGATTTAGAAATAAATAAAAGTTTTTTAAAAAGGGTTTGAGAATTATCTCAAACCCTTTTTTTTCTTCTTAAAGCTATGTTAAATGAAATTTAAACTATTCAGCAATGCTTATATTTGATGCTGATTAATTCAAATTTCATGAAAAAAATACTTTTCTTCCTTTTTATAGGAACTGCTACTGTATTTGCGCAATCTGTAGATTTAAATTATTACTTACCACAAAACATTTCCTATAACACCAACATTCCTACTCCAGAATCTGTAATTGGTCACGAAGTAGGCGAGTGGCACGTTACTCACGATAAATTAGTTGAGTACATGAAAGCACTAGCCGAAAGTTCAGATAGAATTACTATTGAAAATAGAGGTAAAACTTTTGAAGACAGACCTCTATTATTATTAACTATAACAACGCCAGAGAATCATAAGAATTTAGAATCTATTCGAAAAAATCATATTAGTGCTACTAACAATAGTCAAGTAGATGTAAGTAATCAACCTATTATTGTATACCAGGGTTTTTCTATTCATGGTAACGAAGCAAGTGGGTCTAATGCAGCTTTGGCTTATGCGTACTATCTAGCAGCAGCAGAAGGTAGCGAAATTGAAGAAATGCTAAATAATTCAGTTATTTTGTTAGATCCTTCTTTTAATCCTGATGGATTACAGCGTTTTGCTTATTGGGCAAATACAAATCGTAGTAAAAACATTAATCCAGATCCATACGATAGAGAATACTCAGAAATTTGGCCAAGAGGAAGAACCAATCATTATCA
>CAYPHE010000071.1:2884-10808 GCA_964410075.1 uncultured Polaribacter sp. | reverse complement strand
ACTTTCTACTTTCTACTTTTAACTTTTAATCCTATTTATCATTCCATTAAAAATAAACCAATGAAAAGGTAATACAGCATACCAATACAACCTTCCTCCTATTCCTCGAGGTCTAAATGTTGCGGTTTGATATAATACATCATCTTTAATCTTAAATTCTAACCAAGCTTCTCCAGGTAAAATCATTTCTGCATAAAGCAATAATTTCCCCTTCTCTTTATCTGCAAAAATTACACGCCAAAAGTCTAATGCATCTCCAGAGTTTAATTGAGATGGGTGTCTTCTCCCCCTCCGCAAACCTGCTCCTCCAAAAATTTGATCAATAAAACCTCTAACTTTCCATAAAATTGTTCCGTAGTACCAACCTGTTTCTCCTCCTATAGACCAGATTTTTTTTAATGTTTTTTTTCGGTTAGAAATTTTTCTTTTTTTATGGTCTTTAAAGCATCCATATTCTGGAACATTTACAAATTCGTGGACGTAATTTTTAAGTTTTCCACTACTTACATAAGAATCTTTCCAACTAGAAATAATACTATTTTGTTCAATTTTTTTAAAAGCCAATTTTACAGCCTGCTTATAAGTCATTGGCTGTACTTGCAACAATTCGTTAATATTACTAGCTTTACCTATAACCTCTACACCCATAGAATTTACCAAAGATCTGGCTAATTTATAAGAAGTTGATGTTACAAAATACAACCAGTAAGATGATAGTTTGGCAGTCATTACAGGAACTGTAAGAATGTATCTCTTAAAATTTCTAACCTCTGCAAATTGCAGTAACATTTGTTTGTAGGTTAGAATTTCTGGACCAAAAATATCGTATGATTTATCAAATAATGCATTTTTGTCTAAAGCCTTATTTAAAAAAGACAATACATCTCTAACTGAAATGGGTTGCGTTTTGGTATTTAACCATTTAGGCGCAATCATTACTGGTAATTTTTCCGAAAGGTCTCTTATAATCTCAAAAGAGGCACTACCAGACCCCACAATTATACCTGCTTTAAAAGTTGTTAAAGCATAATTTGGCGACTTTAAGGTAATTTCTACGTTCTTTCTAGATAACAAATGCTTAGAAAGATTAGTATCGTTTGTTATTCCACTTAAATAGATGACTTGTTTTAAACTTGTTGTTTCTGCAAAACGCTTAAAATTAAACGCACATTTTTCTTCTAACACATGAAATTCTTTTGCAGAATTTGACATAGAATGAATTAAATAATACGCAAATTCAATATCCTTTGGAATGCTTTTTAAAGAAACTGCATGTAAAAAATCAGCTTCAACTAATTGAATATTTTTCTGATCTTTAAAGTAATCTTCTGCTCTTTTTACATCTCTAACTGGGCAAACGACGGTATGATTGTTTTGTAGTAATAAAGGGATCAACCTTTTACCAATATAACCTGTTGCTCCAGTTACTAAGATTTTCATAAAGTAGCATTTAAATTTTTTGGTCTTTGATAAGAAAGTTGTTTTTTAAATTTTGGAATTGCGTAAGCATCTAACCCATTTATAGTTGCCACATTTCCTAAAGATAGATTTATTAATCCGTCGTCTTGTAACAACTCGTCTTTTATATATAATTCTTCAATTTGCGCAACAATAAGCATTACATCGTTTGAAGGCACATGAATTTCTTCTACAAACTTCATACTCATTTGTACAGGTGCTCCTTTTACAAAAGGTGCTTTATGCTGTCCTTTATATTCTTCTTCTAAATTAGTCATACTAAATTCAGATACGTCTTCTGGGTATTTTGCTGATGTATGGTGCGCATCGTCTATAATTTCTTCATGAATATGATTGATTGTAAAATAGCCTAATTCTTTAAAATTCTTATAAGTATTTCTTGGAACCGTTGTCGGCCTAAGAATAAATCCTAACGTTGGTGGATTAGACCCTAAATGAGTAACCGAACTAAATACCGCCACATTGGTAACTCCATCAGAAGAAACAGATCCCAACAGGTTTGCAGACTTAAACCCCGAACAACTATTTATCAAATTTATTTTAAAAATTTTCTCTAAATTATCAATATCTTTTCTGTTGTAAAATGCCATTAGTACTGATTAAAGTTTTTAATTTTTACATTCTTTGCTTTTAAATCGTGCATTAAATTATAAAGCCCAAAAAAGGTTCTGTTGATATAAATAAAATGTTTAGAACCTCTATTTCCGTTCATATTTCTTATTTCTGTACTTTTTGCATATTTGGTTCCCAATTCAGAAATTTTTCCAAAAAATTCTTCACTAGAAAAATCAAATTCTTCTTGATTGAAAGGTTTTGTAAACAAAGAAAGTAGCTCATGGAAAATGGTGCTAAAAAAGGCAACCTCTTCTTCGGTATCGTCTTCTCGTAAAATTTCTAATTCATATAACTTTTTATTAAAAAAAGCTGAATCCTTTAAGTTTTCTTCATTTGCTAATTCAAAATAAGGAGTATAAAAATCCATAGGAATGGTTTTCATACATCCAAAATCGATAACAATCAATTCATTTTTAGGAGAAATCATAAAATTTCCTGGGTGCGGGTCTGCATGTACTTTTTTTAATTTATGAATTTGAAACATATAAAAATCCCAAAGTGCTTGCCCTAGTTTATTACGCACCTCTTCATCATCTGTTGTAAATTGAGAAAGATGCACACCTTCTTTCCAATCCATGGTTATAATTCTATCTGAAGATAATTCTGGATAATAATTAGGAAAGCTCAAGTTTGGAATGTGTTTGCAAGCTTTAACGATAGCTTGACTTTGCTCAACCTCTAAAATATAATTGGTTTCTTCTACCAATTTATCTTCTACTTCTTTAAAATATTTATCCGAATCTTTACCACGAATGTTAAACATTTTAATTGCAATGGGTTTTACCAATGCCAAATCAGAAGAAATACTATCTGAAACACCTGGATATTGAATTTTTACAGCTAAAGTCTTTCCATCTTTTTTAGCCTTATGCACCTGTCCAATACTCGCTGCATTTACAGATACTGAATTGAACTCATCATAAATTTCATTTGGATTTTTTCCAAAATATTTTTTAAAGGTTTTGGTAACCAAAGCTGGTGACAAAGGTGGAACAGAAAACTGCGAAAGCGAAAATTTATCTACATATGCCTCTGGTAAAATATTTTTCTCCATACTCAACATTTGTGCTACTTTTAAAGCACTCCCTTTCAGTTTTTTTAAACCATCGTATATATCCTCTGCATTATTCTCATTTAGTTTCGCTTTCGCTTCGTCTTCTGATTTTGTTATTTTATCTCCATAATATTTTAAGTAATTCACACCAATTTTAGCTCCGGTAGAAACTAATTTTGTAGCACGTTGTATTTTTGAAGTAGGTATAGAATCTATTGTTTTCATATATGCTGAAATTATTTCAGTATTTCTTTATTTTTTCATTTTTCTAGCAAATATATCTGTCTTTTCGACTTTATGGAGAAATCTAAATTCAATTTAAAATCAAGATTTCTCGATACTATTTCCTAATTCCGTTATCACTTCATTAGAAAATCACTCGAAATGACAGTGCGAGAAAATCTAACTTAAATTCACTTTTTCCTTTAAAATGAATTTGCCAAAATCGATAATACTTTTTAAAGGTTTTATATCCATTAAGTCGAATTTTGCATTAATCGATTTTTCAATAAAAATGTCTGTTTTTTCAAAAGATGCAGAAGTGTCATCTAACCAAAATTTTATCGTAATCATTAAATGCAACCAAGAAGATTCTTTAATTGATGTATTCTGAATCTTCTCTAAAGTTTCTTGTTTTAATTCGATACGTTCTATATTTAAATCTTCTATAAAAGCTGTAAAATCTTTCTTTAAATGCTTTAGCGTTTGTAATTTCTTCAACTCTTTTTTAGCACCTCCCAGTGCATATACAACATAACTTCTGTTTGCCGTTAGAATCTCAAAGAAAGTATAGTAAAAACTCAACAACTTATTTCTTGAGTCATAATTTGCATAGTCTTCGCTTTTTTCTAAAACTGCTTTTGTATTATTAAAAAATTCAGAAAAAATAGATTCTTCAATAGCATTAAAAGAACCGTAATACTTATAAAAGTCCGATTCTTCAAAATTATTTTCTTTAGCAAAACTAAATACCGATTTTGGCTGATGATCATTTTCTAGTACATAGTCCATATACCAGGATAATAAATTGTTTTTTGTTATATTTTTCTTCTTAGGCATGACTGTAAAATTTACTGTAAAGATACAAATGTTTAACTTATTTGTAATTTTATTAAACAATAATCTTTTGTTAAATTGATTTAAAAAAAAATGACCCTATTTATTATCTACTTTTAACACAAACAGCAAGTAGGTAATTTTTATATTTGTTGCTCAAAAACAAAATCATGCGATTTATCCACAAACTTTTTTATTACTTATTTTTTGCTGCCATTTTTATGAATTTTAGCTGCAATCAATCTTTAAAAAAAGGAAAGAAAATAACCGAAGAAAGAGTCGGTAAAAAAGATTCTTTAGCTCCAGAAGGAATGGTTTGGGTTGCTAAAAAAACCTTTTTAATGGGAGCAAAAGAAAACGATAAATTTGCCATGATGCGAGAAAAACCAGCACATAAAGTAACTGTTGATGGTTTTTATATTGATGCTAATGAAGTAACCAATAAACAATTCCAAAAATTTGTAGAGGCAACAAATTATATTACGGTTGCAGAGCGCCCAATAGATTGGGAAGAAATGAAAAAAGGCTTACCAGAAAATACTCCAAAACCAGCAGATTCTATTTTACAACCTGGAAGTTTAATTTTTAATAAAGCAGCTCAAAATATAGTTTCTATGGAAAATTACATCCAATGGTGGACTTGGAAAATTGGAGCAAATTGGAAACACCCTGAAGGTCCTGAGAGTTCTATTGACGGAAAAGAAGATTTTCCTGTAGTACACATTACTTTACAAGATGCTTTAGCTTACTGTAAGTGGGCAGGAAGAAGATTACCAACAGAAGCCGAATGGGAAGCCGCTGCGCAAGGTCAGTTTGAGGACAATATTTACACTTGGGGAAACAAATATGAAGACTTAAAAGAAAACGCCAATACTTGGCAAGGACAATTTCCTACCCAAAACTTACCAGAAGATGGTTTTGAATATATTTCGCCTGTAAAATCATATCCAGCAAACAATATTGGTATTTATGATATGGCAGGAAATGTTTGGGAAATTACCACAGATTTGTTTAATGTAAATTATTATCAAAGTTTAGATCTAAATACAGTTTACGAAAACCCAACTGGAGCTACTAAATCTTATAGCCCTAGCAATCCGTATCAATCAGAAATCACCATAAAAGGAGGTTCTTTTTTATGCCACGAATCTTACTGTGCAAGCTTTAGAATTTCTGCAAAGATGGGCATGGAACCTAACTCTAGCTCAGATCATATTGGTTTTAGAACGGTTGCTACTAAAGAAATGTTGACAAAGTAATAATCTGGAATGAATTTATAATTCTATATACTCAGATTTTCCTTTATCACTATTTTCTCCCAACCATTCCCAATTTAAACTTAGTTTTATTTTACCAAGTTTATTTTTTGAAATTTTGGCTATTGCCCTACCTGCTTTTAACTGATTATCTTCTGTAATGCATTGGTACAGCATATTCAATTCGTCTTTATTAAGGTGCGCAATAATTTTTCCGTAGGTTATGGTTCCTCCATAATAATCTGCAGTAACAAGATTGCCTTCTTGCTTGTATTCGAAAATGGTCGTATTATCAACCGCTCCATTTTCAGAATTTTCTAAAAGTGCAAATTTTTTATTATTAAAGTTAAAATTTTTCATACTATTATTATTTTTTAAAAACCTCTAATCCACAATTCAAAAACGTTGTATAATCTTTTTCGTTCGGGGTATATCCCACAGGATTATTCAAAATCTGTGTAGCATCGCTATTTACCAAAGCATAATAAGGTTGCGAATTTGTTTGAAAAAATTGTGTTTGGTAATGTGCCCATTTGTGCCCATAAGTTTTCAAAGTTCTTACCTCTCCATTTGCACGTTTTACCGCAATTTGTTCTTCCTTTGGTAATTCTTTTTTATCATCAACATAAAGAGAAATCAATACATATTCGTTACGTATTAATTGATCCACTTCTGGCAAAGGCCAAACATGCTCTTCCATTTTTCTACAGTTTACACAAGCATAACCTGTAAAATCTAACAGAATCGGTTTATTTACACTTTTAGCATAGTTGATACCCGTTTGCAAATCTTTAAAACAGTTTAAATTGTTTGGGCAATCGTTTGGATATAAAAAGCTATACCCAACAGGAGGCGCCAAACCACTGAGTAAAGTTAACGGGGTAAACGTATTTGTTTTTTCATCAACTCGAAAACCAGAAGACAGGTAAACTACAAAAGCAACAACTAAAATTCCGCCAGAAATTCTTAAAAAAGATAATTTTTGAAGTGGACTGTCGTGCGGAAACTTAATTTTTCCAAAAAGATATAGCGCAAATACAATTCCAATAGCAATCCAAATACCCAAGAAAGGCTCAATCTTTAACAAGTTCCAATGCGCAACCAAATCGGCATTAGACAAAAACTTAAATGCTAAAGCCAGTTCTAAAAACCCTAAAATTACTTTTACAGAATTTAACCATCCTCCCGATTTTGGTAATGAATTTAACCAACCAGGAAAAGCAGCAAACAACGCAAAAGGTAATGCAATTGCAGATGAAAAACCTAACATACCAAATAATGGAGATAATCCACCTTCTGATGCCGATTTTACTAACAATGACCCTACCAATGGCCCTGTACAAGAAAAAGATACAATAGCTAATGCCAAAGCCATAAAAAAGATTCCTACAATACCGCCTTTATCTGATTTTTCATCAACTTTAGTAGACCAAGTAGACGGTAAAGTCAATTCATAAAATCCAAAAAATGAAAATGCAAAAAACAGCAATATTAGAAAGAAAATTACATTAAATGTAACCGATGTTGACAGTTCATTTATAGATGAAGCACCAAATAACGCCACAGTTACTGTTCCTAACAATACATAAATTACAATAATAGACAAGCCATACAATACTGCATTTTTTATTCCTTGAATTTTATTTTTACTCTGCTTGGTAAAAAAACTTACCGTTAATGGAATCATTGGAAAAACACAAGGTGTTAACAGAGCTAATAATCCACCTATAAAACCTAATCCAAAAATATTCCAGAGAGAAGTATTGCTTTTTTCAATAACTGATGATTCTGTTAATTGATTACTGCAATTAATTGAAGATTTGGTGATTTCTTTTGCTGAAACACCATAAAGCATTTTGTTGGAAATTTCGTTAGGCAAAATGTCACCTGTATTTTGCTTAGATGCTGATGTTAATGATGTATTTTGACCTGATAAATTAAATTTGATTGTAACTTCTTCTGGGGGCAAACAACGCTCATCATCACAAACCATAAAAGAAACGGTTGCTTTTAGCTCTTTTAGAGCTTTTAATGTTTTTATTTTTTGCTTAAAAACAGCTTCTTTTTCGAAGTATTTAATTTTCATATCAAAAGCGGTATCAAACGCTTCAATCCCTTCACTCTCTATTGTTTTTCCTAAAAGTTGAAAATCACTCGCTTTCTCATTAAAAGAAAACGAGGTGGGTATAGGTCCAAATTCAGGTACGTTTTGCGAATACAAATGCCAACCTTCTTTAATAATAGCGTTAACTATTAGATTGTATTCATCTTCTGCCATCTTCTCAACAGTAGTATTCCATTTTACAGGACTCTCTATAATCTGTGCTTTTACAACGGGTATAAAAAGAAAAAAAACAAGTATAACTTTCAGAAAATTCTTCATTAAAATAATATCTAATTTATATAGCCAAAATACAAAACTAATCATCTTTAATTACTTCAATAAGTAATTAAATACAAATTG
>CAYPHE010000071.1:0-2784 GCA_964410075.1 uncultured Polaribacter sp. | reverse complement strand
ACACCTTAAAAAGGATAAGTTTATTGTCTATTAAAAATGTTAAAACTTACTTGATGTACTTTAAATTCTTATGATACTTTTTAATTTAATAACTTAGAGAACATTTTTTAAACTAAAATTTATATGAAAAGCCTAAAGAAAGAAGATATCAGTCAAGAAGTTTTTGATTTGTACGACGATTATGCGCACAACAAAATAGACAGAAAAGAATTTCTTAAAAAGCTCTCTATGTTTGCTGTAGGCACAATTACTTTGCCTGCTTTATTGAGTTTTATTTCACCTAATTATGAAGAAAATACAATTATAAAACAAGATGACCCAAGATTAGATTCTAATTTTATCACTTACAATTCTTCTAAAGGAGGTGGAGCAATTAAAGGCTTATTATCTAAACCCAAAGAAACTTCTGAAAAATTACCTGGAATTATAGTTGTTCACGAAAACAGAGGCCTAAATCCATATATTAAAGATGTTGCTAGAAGAGCAGCAATAGAAAATTACATTACATTAGCGCCAGATGCTCTATCTCCTTTTGGTGGTTATCCTGGAAATGATGATGATGGAAGAGCACTACAACGTAAAAGAGACAGGAATGAAATGCTAGAGGATTTTATTGCGGCTTATCATTATTTAAAAAACCATAAAGACTGTAATGGAAAAGTTGGTGTTGTTGGTTTTTGTTTTGGCGGATGGATTTCTAACATGATGGCTGTTAAAATTCCTGATTTAAAAGCAGCTGTTCCTTACTATGGAAGACAACCCCAAGAAGAAGATGCAGTAAAAATAAAATCACCTTTGTTGTTGCAGTATGCCGAATTAGACAAACGAGTAAATGCTGGCTGGTCTGAATATGAAAAGATACTTGTTAAAAATAATGTATCATACAAAGTCTATTTTTACCCGAATGTAAATCATGGTTTTCACAACAATACAACTCCAAGATTTGATGAACAAGCCGCAAAATTGTCTTGGAAAAGAACAATCGCTTTTTTTAATGAATCTTTGAAGTAATTTTCTAAAAAAAACTACGCTCAAAAAACCAAATAAGCCCTGTATATCAATTTTATGCTTTTATTTTTCAAAAGGGTTAATATTTTTTAAAATCTTTAATTTAAAACACTTTTTAGCAGTTTTAAGGCATTTTCTCTTTTTTAACAAATGTTGATAATTTTAACACATCTTTTCTGAAAACGCTTTTTTTTGGGTTTTAAAAATGTAAATTTGAAAGAACATAGTAATGCTTGTCATTTCGAATTTATAGAGAGATCTCATCTTTATATCTTTATTATACAAAACAAATTGAATAAAAAAGATTTTTCGATTCCACTCTGTTTCATCAAAATGACATTCAAAAATTAAACTAAACAATTCACTATTTATAAAATGAGCGAAGAAAAAAAACATAGTTATGATGCCTCCAGTATTCAGGCATTAGAAGGAATGGAACATGTTAGAATGCGACCTTCTATGTATATTGGAGATGTTGGCGTTCGTGGTTTACACCATTTGGTTTACGAAGTTGTAGACAACTCTATTGATGAGGCTTTGGCAGGACATTGTGATACTATAGATGTTACCATTAATGAAGATAATTCGATAACCACTAAAGATAATGGTCGTGGTATTCCTGTTGGAATTCACCAAAAAGAAGGAGTTTCTGCCTTACAGGTAGTAATGACTAAGATTGGTGCTGGTGGTAAATTTGATAAAGACTCGTATAAAGTTTCTGGAGGTTTACACGGGGTTGGTGTTTCTTGTGTTAACGCACTTTCAGATCATTTAACAGCTACCGTTCATAAAGAAGGGAAAATCTGGCAACAAGAATACGAAAGAGGTAAAACGTTATATCCTGTAAAAACGATAGGAGAAACTGATTTTACTGGAACAATTGTAACGTTTTTACCAGATAAATCGATTTTTCAACAAACTACAGAGTATAACTTTGAAACGTTATCTGCAAGAATGCGTGAATTGTCTTATCTAAACAAAGGCATCACCATTACTTTAACAGATAAAAGAGAAAAAGATGATGAAGGAAATTTTATTTCTGAAACGTATCACTCTACAGAAGGTTTGTCTGAATTTGTAAAATATTTAGATTCTACAAGAGAGCAATTAACCGCAGGTGTAATTGCTATGGAAGGCGAAAAAAATGGCATTCCTGTGGAAGTAGCTATGGTGTATAACACTTCGTATTCAGAAAATTTACATTCGTATGTAAACAACATCAACACACACGAAGGTGGTACACACTTATCGGGTTTTAGACGTGGTTTAACAGGTACTTTAAAAAAATACGCTGACGAATCTGGCTTATTAAAAAATGTAAAATTTGATATTGCTGGAGATGATTTTCGCGAGGGTTTAACAGCAATTATATCTGTAAAAGTAGCAGAACCTCAGTTTGAAGGGCAAACCAAAACAAAATTAGGAAATAGAGAAGTTACCTCTGCTGTTTCTCAAGCTGTTGCAGAAATGCTTACAGATTATCTAGAGGAAAACCCTAATGACGCAAAAACTATTGTTCAAAAAGTAATTTTAGCTGCACAAGCACGTCATGCTGCTCGAAAAGCACGTGAAATGGTGCAACGTAAAACGGTAATGAGTATTGGTGGTTTACCTGGTAAATTATCTGACTGTTCTGAAACTGACCCTGCACAATGTGAAATATTTTTAGTTGAGGGAGACTCTGCAGGTGGAACTGCAAAACAAGGACGTGATCGTAACTTCCAAGCCATTCTTCCACTTCGTGGGAAAATTTTAAATGTTGAAAAAGCAATGCAA
>CAYPHE010000070.1:4563-10819 GCA_964410075.1 uncultured Polaribacter sp. | reverse complement strand
AGCATTCTCTTTAACTTCAATTTCATCAACATCAATCATTTTTAAAGAAATAATTCCGTTGTTAATTTCAGCATAATGAGGGCCATCAAAAGCTATAAAGTTGGTTTTATGTTCTATAATTTGTAATTGTTTTGCAAAAGCAACAGCACATCTGCCTCCATTTCCACAAAAAGTCTCACTTCCGTCTGCATTGTAATAAATCATTTTAAAGTCGTGCTCCTCATCATTTTCAATTAAAATAACCCCGTCTGCACCAACACCAAAATGTCTGTCACACAAAAATGAAATTTTGTCAGTTTCATTTTTTGGAAAGATTTTTGTTCTGTTATCAATCATCACAAAATCGTTTCCAGTTCCCTGATATTTATAGAAATGTAAAATCATGTTACAAAGTTAATAATATTAGGGCAAATGCTAACGTTGTTAAAAAGTGGTTAAACTAGGTTAAAGCATAGTTAAACAGATTGTGTGATATTGTTAAAAATGTAAATTTGGAATTGTAAAAAACGTAAAAAATTATGAAGAAAATTTTCGGATTCTTAGGAATGGCAATTTTAGGTGGAGCTATTTCATTGGGAGGTTACAAATTATTAATTGAAGAACAAAAAACAGTAGTTGTAGAAAAGCAAAGTTCGCCAATACAAATGGTAAACACCAATTACAAACCAACTGTTGGTTTAGATGCAACAACTATAGATTTTACTACAGCAGCAGAAAATACAGTAAATGCAGTAGTACACGTAAAAAATACAGCAATAAGAACACAAAGCAATCCTTTTGCAGAATTGTTTTACGGTAGCGGAAGTGGTTCTAGACAGTTTAAACAAGAAGGGACAGGAAGTGGTGTAATTATCTCTGCAGATGGTTATATCGTTACCAACAATCACGTAATAGAAGATGCTTCTAGCATAGAGGTAACTTTAAATAATCAAAAAAAATACGAAGCAGAATTAATTGGTACAGACCCAGCTAATGATATTGCTTTATTAAAAATAGAAACAGAAATTGATTTACCTTACATTCCGTTTGCAGACTCAGATAACATTAAAATTGGCGAGTGGGTTTTGGCAGTTGGTAATCCTTATAACTTGACCTCAACAGTAACTGCAGGTATTGTAAGTGCAAAAGGTAGAGATTTAGAAGGCAGTAGAAATATAGAATCTTTTATACAAACAGATGCAGCAGTAAATCCTGGTAATAGTGGAGGAGCTTTGGTAAATAATAGAGGAGAATTAGTAGGAATAAATACGGCTATTTATTCTGGAACGGGTTCTTTTTTAGGTTATTCTTTTGCGGTTCCTTCTAATATTGCTAAAAAAATTATTGATGATATTTTAGAGTTCGGTAAAGTTCAAAATGCCATTTTAGGAATTAGTGTAGATACTTCTTTTGAACAACAAGGCGTTAAAGTTGCAGATGTTTCTGAAGAAGCAAGCGGTGCAAAAACAGCAGGAATTCAAAAAGGAGATGTTATTACAAAAATCAACAACGTTAAAATTGCTAAGTTTTCTGATTTAAAAGGACAGCTTACTGCAAAAAGACCAGGTGAATTTGTAGATGTAACTATAGATAGAGATGGTGAAACTATGGTAAAGAAAGTAAAATTATCTAAATCTATAGAGCGTTATATTTCTTCTGCTTTTCAATGGGAGTTGAAAGATTTGAGTAAAGAAGAAATGCGAAAAAGAGACCTAGATAATGGAGTTAAAATAGCAATGACAGGAAGAGATGAAGAAGAAATGAGCTTTAAAAACTACATTATTACTAAAATAAACGGAGAAGAAGTAAATAATGCAAAAGAAACCGCTCAAAAACTAGATCAGCTTGCTGCTAACAGAGTTAGAGTTGTGGTAGAAACCGTAAATTTAGATGGAGAAATAGAGCGTTTTATTTATAGATAATAATAACGCAATCATAAAGAAAGTCTAAAGCAGTAATTGTTTTAGGCTTTTTTTATTTGAAGCTAATCGCGCTTTCCGTTTCAATCTTTTTTCATGTCATTCTTGCAAAAGCAGAAATCCATAAAAAAAGGATTTCCACTTCAATCACGGCTAGACTTATTGGCTAACTTTTTTGCAACACTTATAGTTTTCGCTTACTTTTATCAAAAAAGAAAAGATGAAAAAAATCATCATCATATGTATACTATTTTTAAGTTTATTTAATTTGAAAGCACAAGAAAAACTTCCTTTTTACGAAATACCAAAACAAACAGAAGAATACACGGCGCAAGCAGTAGTTATGCGTCAAATAGCAGCTTTAGGCTTTCGTTTTTATTGGGCATCAGAAGGCTTAACAGAAAAAGATTTGCAATACAAACCAACTCCAGAAAGTAAATCTACTTTAGAAACCATAAAACACATTTACAATATGTCTTTTTGGATGTTAACATTAACAGAAACAGAGCATCCTCAACCTAAAAAAACAGGAAAAATTTCTTTAGAAGAGTTAAGAAAAGCAACGCTAAATAATTATCAAGCGTTAAGCAATAGAGTTAAAAATGTAAACGATTTAAAAGAACTTTCTATAAAATCAAAATTCTTTCAAATTATAAACGGACCAATTTCAGATTCCATTTGGCATTCAGGGCAAATCGCCACTTTTAGAAGAATTACAGGAAATCCAATCAATTCTAACATTAGCCATTTTACTGGAACTGTAAAAAAATAAGTACATGTCTATTCAAGAACAGATAGAAGAATTACGATCAGAATTACGCAAGCACAATTACAATTATTATGTGCTAGATAATGCAACCATTTCAGATTTCGAATTTGATCAAAAACTAAAACTTTTAGAAAAATTAGAAGAAGAAAATCCTCTGTTTTTCGATGCAAATTCCCCAACTCAACGCGTTGGAGGAGCGGTTACCAAAAATTTCGAGACAGTAACTCACAATAACAGAATGTACTCTTTAGACAATTCTTATTCTAAAGAAGATCTGTTAGCTTGGGAAAAACGAATTCAAAAAATACTGGGAACTTCAAATCTCGAATATACTTGCGAATTAAAATATGACGGAGCATCTATCAATTTAACCTACAAAAATGGTCAATTTGAAAAAGCAGTTACTAGAGGAGATGGCTTTCAAGGAGATAACGTAACCACAAATATTAGAACTATAAAATCTATCCCTTTAGTAATAAACGACGATTTTGTAAAGGATTTTGAAATGAGAGGTGAAGTCATTTTACCTCTAGACGGTTTCAATAAAATGAACGAAGAACGTGCTGAAAAAGGAGAAGAATTGTATAGAAATCCAAGAAACACGGCAAGTGGTAGTTTAAAATTACAAGACAGTGCAATCGTTGCAAAAAGACCTTTAGATTGTTTGTTGTATCAAGTGGTTACCAACGAGCGCAAGTACAACACTCATTTTGAAAGTTTAAATAATGCTAGAAAAGTAGGTTTTAAAGTACCAGAAACCATCATTTTAGCAAAATCAATTGAAGAGGTGTTGGCTTTTGTAAATGATTGGGATAGTAAAAGACACGATTTGCCTTATGAAACAGACGGAGTTGTTATTAAAGTAAATAATTTACAGCAACAAGAAGAATTGGGGTATACTGCAAAAGCACCAAGATGGGCTATTGCATATAAGTTTAAAGCAGAACAAGTTAGTACCATTTTAAATGAGGTTACTTATCAAGTGGGTAGAACAGGAGCAATTACACCAGTGGCTAACCTAGCACCTGTTCAGTTAGCGGGAACTACGGTAAAGAGAGCTTCTTTACACAATGCAGATCAAATTAAAAAACATGATATTCGAATTGGAGATACCGTTTTTGTTGAAAAAGGAGGAGAAATTATTCCAAAAATAATTGCAGTAGATTTTACAAAAAGGCCAATAACTTCACCTGAGTTTACCTATGCAACCCATTGCCCAGAATGTAATACCCAACTTGTAAGAACAGAAGGAGATGCAAAACATTATTGCCCAAATGAATTTGGTTGTGCGCCACAAATTACTGGAAGAATACAGCATTTTATCAGTAGAAAAGCGATGGATATTGATGGTTTAGGTGGTGAAACTGTAGATTTATTGCGTAAAGAAGGATTAATAGAAAATTATGCTGATTTATATACTTTAAATGTAGAACAAGTTATTCCACTTGAAAGAATGGCAGAGAAATCTGCACAGAATATGATAGCTGGAATTGAAAAATCAAAAGAAATTCCGTTTGAAAAAGTATTATTTGCTTTAGGAATTCGTTTTGTTGGCGAAACGGTTGCTAAAAAACTAGCCAAACACTTTAAATCAATCGATAATATTATGAATGCTTCTTTTGAAGAATTGATAAGTGTTGATGAGATTGGAGATAAGATAGCAGAAAGTATTGTTGCATTTTCTGGTAATTTGTATAGTATACAATTGATAAATAGATTAAAACAATATGGTGTGCAACTAGAAGTTTCAGCAGAAAATTTGCAAAACCAAACCGATAAATTAAGTGGCAATGTTTTTGTTGTATCTGGGGTATTTCATCAATTATCTAGAAACGAATTGAAAAAAGCAATTGAAGATAATGGAGGTAAAGTAAGTGCTTCTATTTCTAAAAAAACAAACTTTGTTGTTGCTGGAGACAATATGGGACCAGCAAAACTAGCAAAAGCAGAAACGTTAGGAATTCCAATAATTTCAGAAGAGGAATTTTTAAATAAAATCCGTTAGACATCATTTTTAATGAATCGTAAAATCTATATAAAAAGAATTTTTCTTTGGATGTTATTTTTTAACAGCGTTTTTCTTTTTTCCCAAAAAGAGAAAGAAGAGGCTTTACCCAAAAATTACGATGAGTATAAATTTGTAAAACCTGGTGATACCTTATTGGTTCATTTAGATGAAATAACCTTATTACCAAGACCAAAATTTAAAGCCAATGAAGACATTCGTTATTACTTATGGTTACGAAGAAAAGTTTTTAAATCGTATCCGTTTGCAAAAATGGCTTCGGCAAGGTTAGATTCGTTAAACTCAAGATTAGAAAAAATAAAGTCTAATCGAAAGAAGAAGAAGTATGTTAAACAGATTCAAGCATACGTAGAGGGAGAGTTTACAGACCAAATTAAAAAAATGACTAAAACAGAAGGTCGTATTTTAATAAAATTGATTCATAGGCAAACAGGAAAAACAGTTTTTGATAATATTAAAGAATACCGAAGTGGATGGAAGGCATTTTGGTATAATTCAACCGCTAATATTTTTAGGTTGTCTTTAAAAGACGAATACCATCCAGAATTTGTTAACGAAGATTTTTTGGTTGAAGATATTTTACAACGTGCTTTTCAAGACGATAAATTAGAAAGACAAGATTCTAAACTAAAGTTTGATTATTTAAAAATAGCTTCAGAAAATGAATCAAAAATAGATGTAGAAGAGTACAAAGTCTTTTTTGCGAAGTTAAAAGAGAAACGAAAGAAGAAGAAAAAACAATAATACTGTTTTGTTATTTTGAGAGACATAAGAGATTGTATATAATTACCAACTATTAGTTATTTTAACAAAAAAATATTAAATAGGAATTCTGTAAAACTTTCGCATATAAGTAAAGAGATAAGAATAAGAAAAAATAAGGTGTTACCAATAAATAAAAACAAAAATCATGTTTGGAATAATAAATTTTGAAGCTTTTTTATTAGCAGGAATAATTTTAAATTTAACCCCAGGGTCTGATACAATGTATATTCTTGGAAGAAGTATTTCTCAAGGAAAAAAAGCAGGAATATTATCTGCTTTAGGAATTGCGACAGGTGCTCTTGTACATTGTCTTTTTGCTGCATTGGGGCTTTCAATAATTCTTGCCAAATCAGCATTAGCTTTTGAAATAGTAAAATATGTTGGAGCAGCTTATCTAATTTTTTTAGGAGTTAAAATGTTAATTTCTAAATCTAACGGAGAGTTTGATTTAAAAAAAGAAAACAAACAAGTGAATTATAGAAAAATATATATTTCCGGAATTTTTACAAATGTTTTAAACCCAAAAGTTGCTTTATTTTTTCTCGCCTTCTTACCTCAATTTATTAATCCTGAGCATGCCCAAAACTTTATGCCTTTTTTAATCCTAGGCTTAACTTTTGTTTTTACAGGAACTATTTGGTGCTTGACACTAGCTATTTTTTCCTCGAAATTATCTGATAAAATAAGACAGAATTATAAAATTAAAAAGTGGTTAGATAAAATTACAGGCGGAATATTTGTTGCCCTTGGAATTAAATTAGCACTTACTAAAAAATAACTGTTGCCAATTATGTATAA
>CAYPHE010000070.1:0-4463 GCA_964410075.1 uncultured Polaribacter sp. | reverse complement strand
TACACAAGCTAAAAAAAACGAGGATTAAATGAATATTATAATTTCAGAAACTAGAAATATAAATACCGAACAAATAGTTGAATTGTATAAAGCCAATGAATGGAGTTCTGCTGAAAAACCTATTGAATTGAAAAATGCGCTACTAAATTCTCATTCATTAATAACTGCTTGGGATAATGAAAAATTAGTTGGACTTGGCAACGCAATTTCCGATGGATATCTTGTTGTTTATTATCCGCATTTATTAGTGCATCCAGAATATCAAGGGAAAGGAATTGGAAATATGATTGTAGATAAATTTCAAGAAAAATATAAGGAATTTCATATGCAAATGTTAACTGCCGATGGAAAAGCTATTGACTTTTATAAAAAAGTTGGATTTGAAAAAGCAGGAGAAACTGTGCCAATGTGGATTTATAATGGAAATGAACACTAGAATTGATAAAATAGCCTATATGCAGAGCTGTTGGTAAAGTTAGACTAAAAACTTAGCTTTTTTGATTACGTGTTTTTTCTTTTAATACCATAGCAGCTCTAGTATACCCACTGCTACCACCATCAACAAAGTGGATGTGTTCTGATTTTCTATTACTGACATAACAAGACATTATACTTTTATCGCTAACATAAATACCATAAATAATAGCTTCGTTTTTTTCTAAATGATCTAAATATTCAGTTAATAAATTTCTTTGTTTTTTAGTTCCAGATATAACCATATTAACTCTCCCATCAATTACAAGAATATCAGATAGTTGAGTTAAAGATTTTAAATAATTTTGACCTTTATTACCAGGTAAATAAATATACTTACCAATTATTCCGCCGATCCATATTTTAATATAACGTAAGAATCTGTTTTTGTGATTCCCAGCTTTTAGTTCTGTTCTTATTTTTCGATAATTAAAATTTAATTTCAATTTAGGTACCGAAATAGGATTTCTTTCACTCAATGAGCCATATATTTCATCTGTTTTTTCCAAAATATTTTGAAATATAGCTGCCTGTTTAGATTCATCTAAGGAACTAATTAATAATGAGACAACTTCTTTTGAGTTTTCGGGCGGTGAAATATTATTCCACCTGCATTCCATACCATTTAAATCTAAGTTAGCGGTTATTGTATTTGATTTTTCAAAAACGATATCTCTAGATTTTATTATTTTTTCGGCAAAATGTAAACCATTTCCAAGAACTACTGGTATGATAAGCAAGTTATTAATGCTAGTCTTAATTATTTTTAATTCTTGTTTTTCTTTATAAACATCTGATATTGATAAGCTACCAACTCTTAATTTAATATCAAATTCTCTTTTAATATTTTCTTTATGTAAAGTAAGAGCTTCCATAGTTTCTTCTAGAATAATGGGAGGAACCAAAATAGTAGCTCCATCTCCACCAAAGAAAAAAGGAATATCAATTCTGTGCTTTTTTGCAATATTTAATGCAGCAATAATACTTCCTGTTGCAATAAGATTTACTAATTGAGATAATCCTTTTTTTATACTGTCTGTAGAACCTTTGATATCGGTTATTACAATATGCCAGTCATCAGGGATTTGATGGAAAAGATCAGTTTTTGAAAGTAATTTACTTACCGGTTCTTTATGAATTACAAGGTTTGTGTAAAATAAAGTGGATTTTTGAATATTCTTTTTTTTGGGCATTTAGATGAATAAATTCTTATGCATTATAATTTTCTTTTAGAAGCACCAACTGTCAAGCTGCAACTTCTTTTTTTAATTGTGCTAAATGGCTCTGTATAAAGCTTGTTAGATTTGATTTAATGTAAAGTTAGCAAATAATCACTGATTAGAAAATTCGCTAGAATTTTCTCAAGTAAGCTAAAAGCTAGTAATAAGTCTTATATTTTGTTGGCAGTACTTTTTTGTTTTTATGTATTCTACAATTTACTTTTTGTTTAATCTACTTTTTTTTTGATATAGCATTTTGTTTAATCTAGAATAAATACTTTTAATATTAGGGATATCTATTTCAAATCTATCACTATATTTTATTAATGTACCTCCGAATAAATCTTTTTCATTTACTGCACCTTTTTTCTCAATATCTCGTTGCAATGATGTTTTTGTTTCAGAAGGGAATTGATTAGCCTTTTCAATAGATTTGTTTACTATATCAGAATTTAAATTAACATTTAGCTTTTTTGAAACTTTAAGAACTTCATTCATTATAGCTTTTGTTTTTTCTAATAATATTTTGTCTTGAATGATTTCTCCTAATGTTTTATCAAATGTTGAAGTTACCAAGCCAAATGAAGCAATAAATATATATTTAGACCAGATAGCTTCTTGTATGTTTATGATCCATTCAAAATTTATATTTCCATTTTTTAACAAGTTCAATAATTTTTCAGGAAAATATGCTTTGTTTTTAGGGTCTGACCCTATAGAAATTTTACAGTTTCCACCTTCTTGATATATTACTCCTGGACTTTCAATATGTGTGCCTACATATACACAAGACCTCATAACTATTCCTTTATTTAATTTTTCCCTTATTCGTTCATTTATATCTACTCCATTTAATAATGGAAGGATAATTGTCTCTTTGTTGGAGATTTGGTTTAATTCTTCCGATACAATTGGTAAGTCATAAGATTTAACAGAAACAATAATTACATCACAAACAGGAATCTCATTTATCTTATTTGTACACAATTTAGGTTTTACAATAATTATCTCTTTTCCTCCTGATTTTTTAAGAGTTAACCCTTGAGAGTTTATCACGTCTTTGTGATTTCCTCTTGCTATAAAGTAGATATCATTTGAGTTAGATAATTTTTGAGTAATTAAACTTCCAAAATATCCACCAACTCCACCTACACCATAAAAACATATTTTCATAAATTATTTATTTAATGATTTTTCAAAAATATAATTTCCCTTAATGATTTAAAAAGACTTAATTTGTCAACTAATAATACTTTAAAAGTATAATTATGGAATTAAGACATTTGAGATATTTTTTAGCTGTAGCTGAAGAATTAAATTTCACTAAAGCTTCTGAAAAATTAAACATATCACAACCACCTTTAAGCAGACAAATAAAAGTCCTTGAAGAAGAAATTGGAGCTAAATTATTTAATAGGAATAATAAAAAAGTAGAGCTAACAGAAGCAGGTAAATACTTTAAGGAGGAAATTGTTAATCAATTACAAAACTTAGAATCGATAGTTTTGAAAACTCGAAAAATATCAGATAATGTAAGCGGAGTATATCGTATAGCATATATAAGCTCAACGTTTTCAAAAACTATTACTAAATTAGTTCAGTACTTAATGAAAAAATATCCTTACTTAAGTATCAAGTTGTACGAAGTTTCTACAGCAAAGCAAATTTTAGCTTTAGAGCAAAGAAAAATAGATTTAGGTATTTTGAGAGCACCGTTGGTATCGACAAAAATTGATTCTAAATTGTGGTTTAAAGATTCATATTCTTTAGTTTTTAATAATAGGTTTGTTAAGATAGAAAAAATACAAGAACTAAAGAAAATGAAAGATGAAGTGTTTGTGTTTTTTAATAAAGATTATGCTCCGGTTTACTACAATACTTTAATAGAAATTTGTTCTCATTACGGATTCACTCCAAATATAGTTCACCAGTCAAATAATATAAACTCTATTATTCAATTGGTAAGAAATGGATTGGGAGTGTCCATTGTTCCGTCAAGTTTAGAAAAAAGTCATCATTATTCTGAACTGTCATTCTTGAACTTAAAAAGTGATTTCTCTACGGATGTTTTACTTGCTACACCAAAAAAAGAAGAATCACAGATTACAAATTCAGTTGTATCATATTTGTTGATTTAATTACTGCCAACGCCCCTGTATAAAGCTTATTGCGTATTTATTTAGCTAAAAGCCAGCAATAAGGGTTATACCTTGTAGTACTAAGTTAATTCTCCTTTTTTATACTCCCTTTCAATTTTTCGTAACTATATTTTCGGGTTTTACGTTTATAGAATTTTCCTTCAATCATTCCTAAAACTTTATTTTCTTTAGGTAAATACTTTAAAGTACTTTCATAACAACTTCCAATTGCATAGTCATTTTCAGTTTCATTCGGCAATTTTGATCCAGTTCGCTTAGGTTTATAAGTTGCGAAAACATATATACTTCCAGCTTTAAAAACACTGATACTAGCTCTACAACCTGCTCCATCAGTGTCAAAAATCTCAATAATCCTTCTTTTTTCTTTTCCTCTCAACGTTTCAATAATTTCTACTTTTATTGATTCTCCAGTTCCATAATATGGATCAAACTCATTATTTAAGGTTTCTGAAATATATTCTTCATAATTAGTAAATCGTTTTCCGTTTTCAGTATGATAAATATGTTCAATAACCTTTCCTTTTATAACTAATTCAGAAGTATTTGCAATACGCAAAAAATTTCCACTCCAGTCACAACTACAAGCGATTGATTTGATAGAAATCAATAA
>CAYPHE010000069.1:0-10971 GCA_964410075.1 uncultured Polaribacter sp. | reverse complement strand
GAGTTGAATCATCATCAACATTAAAATAGCCCAAACGTTGAAACTGGAATCGCTCACCAATATTAGCAGACTGCAAACTTGGTTCCACTAAAGCATTTACAGTATGTAAAGAATTCGGATTTAAAAATTCCATAAACTCTTTGTCTTTATGCGCATCTGGTGCTTCATCTAAAAACAAACGATCGTAAACTCTTACTTCTGCAGGCACAGCATGTTTCACAGAAACCCAATGTAAAGTTCCTTTTACACGTCGTGTACTTTCTGGCGTTCCGCTTCCAGATTTGCTCAATTCGTCATAAGTACATTGAATTTCAGTAATATTCCCATCAGCATCTTTTGTACAACTTTCTGCTTTTATAATATAAGCGTTCTTTAAACGCACTTCTTTTCCTAATTTTAGTCTAAAGAATTTCTTGTTTGCTTCCTCTCTAAAATCCTCTTTTTCGATGTATAATTCTCTAGAAAAAGGCACTTCTCTAAAGCCAGCACTCTCGTCTTCTTGATTGTTCTCTGCTTGTAGCATTTCCTCTTTCCCCTCTGGGTAATTAGTAATCACCACTTTTACAGGATCTAAAACTGCCATAACTCTGTTGGCTGTTTTGTTTAAATCTTCACGAATTTTAAACTCCAATAAGGCAACATCAATTACGTTTTCTCGTTTAGATACCCCAACCGTTTCAATAAAACTTCTAATAGAAGCTGGTGTATAACCACGTCTACGTAAACCAGAAATAGTTGGCATTCTTGGGTCATCCCAACCCGCAACAATATTTTCTTCTACCAATTTTAGCAACTTACGTTTGCTCATTATGGTATAACTCAAGTTCAAACGAGAAAACTCACGTTGTTTAGGTTTTAGCGGATATTTATCAGCGCTGTAACTATACACATTCTCTTTAAACCAATTATACAATTCGCGGTGAGGTTTAAACTCTAACGAACATAAAGAATGAGAAATTTGCTCAATATAATCGCTTTCGCCGTGCGTCCAATCGTACATTGGGTAAATACACCAATCGTTTCCAGTTCTATGGTGCGCTTTAAACATAATACGATACATTAATGGATCTCTCATTAACATGTTTGGAGAGCTCATATCTATTTTTGCACGCAATGTATGTTCTCCTTCCTTAAACTTTCCATCCTTCATTCCCTGAAAAAGTTCCAAATTTTCCTCTACAGATCTATTTCTATAAGGGCTGTTTGTTCCTGCTTCCGTAGGCGTTCCTTTTTGCTCTCGCATTTCTTCAGATGTCTGAGAATCTACATAAGCCTTCCCATCTTTTATTAACAAAACTGCCCAATCGTACAACTGCTGAAAATAATCTGAAGAATAGCATTCGTTTGCCCAATTGTAACCCAACCAAGCAATATCTTTCTTTATCGCATCTACATACTCCTGCTCCTCTTTAGCAGGGTTTGTATCATCAAAACGCAAATTTACGGGCGCATTATAATCCTCTCCCAAACCAAAACTAATACCAATTGCTTTGGTATGCCCAATATGCAAATACCCATTTGGTTCTGGCGGAAAACGAAAATGAAGTTGTTCCTTTGGCATTCCATTTGCCAAATCTTCCTCAATAATTTGCTCTAAAAAGTTCAAAGGTTTCTTTTCTTCAGTCATCTACTAAAAATTGAACTGCAAAATTACTAAATAATATGGTTTATACGAGTTATGGATAAAAACTTCGTATGAATATGTTGAATTATTTTTCGCTAGTCTAAGGCAAAAAATTAAAGCTTAGCCTGAGTTAAAGTTTCATTTTTTAACGTAAGAATAGTAGAAAAAGAAACGACATATATGCGAAATTTTTGTTCGTAAATCGTATTGTTTGGGCGTTCGAGCGGGCTTTCCGTTACAAATCCTCGCTCGTACCTCGCTGTGGGTTTTTCACTGCAATCCCTAACGCAAACTTATCTATTTACTAAAGTTATGTTATTGCAAAACAATTGCCTACATTTTGTCGTATTTTTGCAGTATGAAAAATGATCAGGAGAAAAAACCAGATATGGTGGTTTTTAATGAAGAAACCCAAAAGTACGACGCTTCTTTAAAACCATACGCAACCTCTGCTAGCGCACCAGTTATCAAACCTTTAAACACCGCTACCTGGCGAAACGATGGTGTACAACGTGTAAACAAGCAATTAAAATCTGAATTTGAAGAAGTAAAAAAACAATACGAAAATCTACTTAAAAAATTTGAGTATAACGATTTGGTATACAATGCAAAATTTAGTTTCGAGCCTATTGTTGGCGAAACATATTACTTGTACAACAATAAAAAACAAGAAACTTTTTTATCTATTATTGCACCAGAACAATGCAGTTTCGAACACTTGGGTTCATTTCGTTTGAATACCGACAAAATGTGGGAGAAGATTCAGTAGACATTAGTCAAAACTAATTATATCTTATTATAGAATGGGAATTATAAAAGTAAACAACATCAAACTATTTGCAAACCACGGTTGTTTAGAAGAAGAAGCTAAAATTGGTAGCCAATATAGAGTAGATGTAGTTGTACAAGCAGATTTAAGCAAATCTGCAAAAACCGATGAATTGGCAGACACCATAGATTATGTGTTATTAAATCATATTGTAAAAGAAGAAATGGCAATCCGTTCTAAATTACTAGAAGAAGTTGCGCAACGCATATTAGACCGTTTTTTTGCTGAAATACCAACATTACAAAAAGCCACTGTAGCCGTTGCAAAAATAAACCCACCAATTGGTGGAAACGTTGCAGAAGTAGTTATTGAATTGTCTCAAGAAGCATAATTGCAAAAATTCCTTGCAGACTTTGTAAATTTACGTAAATTTGCAATCCTATTTAAAAGGGTATCGTGGCCGAGTGGCTAGGCAGTGGTCTGCAACACCATCTACAGCGGTTCGAATCCGCTCGATACCTCAACAAAAAACCGCAATCAAATTGATTGCGGTTTTGTCTTTATTAGATTACATCTTACCGACGCTTTTTTGCCGTTTATCGAAAACTCTTCAAAATAACTTTAGCTCTAATGTACTTTTGAGGTATAGAAATTAAAAAAGTACAATTATGTTTTTACAAATTTTTCCACCAGATCAACCAACTTTTATAGAAACAGTTATGGAAAACCAAACACTTATAGTTGTTTCTGGCTTAGCCATCGGTGTATTTGCAGTACTTAAATTGGTTAAATTTTTAAGCACAATAAAAATAGCAAAGAAAGCTAATAATCCTAGTTATTTATAAAAAGATGTTTTTACAGATTTTACCACCAGACAATATCTCGTTAGTTGAAGAAATAATTAGCAATAAACTATTATTATTCTTTATAGTAACTATAGCTGTAATGATTCCTTTTTTTATTAAAAATAGAAGGTCTAAATCTGTTAAAACTATAACTGTTAAAAGAAAGTAAAACATACGTTTTAGAAATAAAACGACAATAAAATATATTTAGGGGTAATGCTTGTTAAAATATAGATTCGTCTATTTCTTAGCAAGCATTTTTGTTTTTAATAATTAACCTCATAAGCTAAGACTACTTCTATTAAATCTTAACGTTTTTGTTAACAAAAATATCCTGTTTTTTCAGCATCTTTGTTAAATTGGTTCTATTCTGAATCAATATATTAAATCAACATTTTAGATTTAATTATAGCATGAAAATTTACCCGATAGAAACTGGAAATTTTAAACTAGATGGAGGTGCAATGTTTGGTGTTGTTCCTAAAGCCATATGGCAAAAAACCAATCCTGCTGATGCTAAGAATAGAATTAGCTTAAGTATGAGAAGCTTGCTAATTGAAGATGGTAATCGTTTAATTTTAATAGATACAGGTTTAGGCAATAAACAATCTGATAAATTTTTTAGTCATTTTGGTTTGTTTGGCGATTTTTCTTTAGAAATTTCTCTAGCAAAATACGGTTTTCATAAAGATGATATTACTGATGTTTTTTTAACCCATTTGCATTTTGACCATTGCGGAGGAGTTATTGAATACAATAAAAACAAAACATTATTACAACCTGCTTTTAAAAACGCAAAATTTTGGTCCAATAAAAAACATTGGCAATGGGCAACAGAACCAAACCCTAGAGAAAAAGCTTCCTTTTTATCAGAAAATATTTTACCAATTCAAGAAAGTGGACAGTTACAATTTGTAGAAAACTCAAAAGAGCAATTGGGTTTTGATATTTTTCTGGTTGATGGACATACAGAACAACAAATGCTTCCTGTTTTAAACTACAAAGGAAAAACAATTGTATTTATGGCAGATTTGCTACCTACAGTTGGTCATATTCCTTTACCTTATGTTATGGGCTATGATACGAGACCACTACTAACTTTACAAGAAAAAGACAGTTTTTTAAAAGAAGCTGCAAACAATAATTACTACCTTTTTTTAGAACACGATGCATACAACGAATTGTGTTCAGTTAAACATACCGAAAAAGGAGTTCGATTAAAAGAAACATATAAATTCAACAATATATTTAATTAGAATACACAATTATGAGAATTATAAAACCACTTTTTTATACAGCTGTAGCTGGCTTACTATTTACAGGGTGTAAATCCATTGCTAAAATTCCAGTTCCTAATGGAACAGACAATACCATAAACATTCCTGCAAAAAAAGGAATGCTTTCGGAAGAACTAATGCAAAAATGGAGCCATGCAGATTTACAAACAGATACCATTCCTGGAATGAGTGTAGAAAAAGCATACCAATTTTTAAAAGGTAAAGAAGGGGTAGAAGTAATTGTTGCCATTGCAGATTCTGGGGTAGATATTGAGCATGAGGATTTAAAAGATGTAGCCTGGGTAAACCCAAAAGAAGTGCCTAATAATAAAAAAGATGACGACAAAAATGGTTATGCAGATGATGTACATGGTTGGAATTTTTTAGGAAATGCTGCTGGAGACATTATTAACGAAGATCAGCTAGAAATTACGAGACTGGTTAAAAAAGGAATGGATAAGTTTGGCGATAAAAAAGAATTTCAAATACCAGAAGCTCAAAAAGAAGAGTACAAACAATTTTTAAAACTAAAAAAAGAATTTGAAGCTTCCACCGAAAAATCTACTAAAGAAAAACAACAAATTGCACAAACTGAAGCTCGTTTAAATCAATTAGAAGAAGCTTTTTCAGCAGTTAAAAAACACATAGGAAAAGACAATTATACTATTGAAGATTTAAAAAAAGCAACACCAGAAGAACCTAAATTAGCTGCACAAATTGCTGAAGTTTCTGCTTTAATAGGCAGAGGACTAAATGAAAAAGCTTTACTAGATTATAAGAAGCAATTGTTAGACTATAAAGAAGGTTTAGAAAAAGGTAAGCACTACGATTTAGAATTTGACGCTCGTCAAACTTTAGGAGATAACCTGTACGATATTAACGACAAATTCTATGGTAACAA
Organism: uncultured Polaribacter sp.; assembly: GCA_964410075.1. GTDB lineage: Bacteria > Bacteroidota > Bacteroidia > Flavobacteriales > Flavobacteriaceae > Polaribacter. The sequence continues at coordinate 5,555 of CAYPHE010000069.1, read as the reverse complement.
CAACGTAATTGGCTCTAAAGATAAAGAAAGCCACGGAACACATGTTGCAGGAATTGTGGCTGCTTCTAGAGACAATGGAAAAGGAGTAAATGGAGTAGCTAAAAATGTAAAAATAATGGCAGTTAGAGTTGTACCAGATGGAGATGAACATGACAAAGATGTTGCTTTAGGTATTCGATATGCAGTTGATAATGGTGCAAAAATTATTAATACTAGTTTTGGTAAAGGACACTCTCCAAACAAACAATGGGTATATGAAGCTATACAATACGCTGCAAAAAATGATGTATTAATCGTAAATGCAGCTGGTAATGATGGAAAAGATATAGATATTGAAAAAACATATCCTAACGATGCTAAAGATCAAAAAACAGAAATTTCCGATAATGTTTTAACTATAGGAGCTATGAGTTTAAATTATAACGAAAATTTACCAGCATCTTTCTCTAACTATGGAAAAATAAATGTAGATGTTTTTGCTCCTGGAGTAGATATTTATGCTCCTGTTCCAAAAGACGAATACGTAGCAAATAGTGGAACATCTATGGCTGCTCCTTCAGCAGCTGGTGTTGCAGCTCTAGTGCGTTCTTATTATCCAAAATTATCTGCTAGTCAAGTAAAGCATATTTTAATGAATTCTGGACTTAAAATTGATTTTGACGTTATAAAACCAGGTACTCAAGATGAAAAAGTACCTTTTTCAGAATTATCGGTTTCTGGTAGAGTTGTAAATGCATACAATGCATTACAAATGGCAGATGCTATTGTAAACGGTAAAAAATAACTTGTTTTAACATCTTATCATATTTAAAATATATTAAAATCGAATAGAATTATTTCAACATGAAAAAAAATATTTTACTATTTGCACTAGGAATTTTAGCTATTTCTTGCAGTCAAACCAAAACAGTTTCAGAAACAAAAACTGTAACTTCTACAACCACAATTACACATTCTGATTATTGGCAACAACATGTAGATTACACAATGAATATAGATGTTAACGCGGAAAAACATCAATATAAAGGAACTCAAAAACTGGTATATACCAACAATTCACCAGAAGTTCTAGATCGTGTTTTTTATCATTTGTATTTTAATGCTTTTCAACCAGGTTCTCAAATGGATGTTCGTTCTTTAAATATTAAAGACCCAGACAGAAGAGTTAGAGATAGAATTAGCAAATTAAAACCTGACGAAATTGGCTACATTAAAGTAAACTCACTAACTCAAGATGGTACTAATTTATCACACAAAACTGTAGGTACTATTTTAGAAGTAAAATTAAACAAACCTATTTTACCTGGAGAAAGTACAACTTTTAATATGAGTTTTGATGCGCAAGTTCCTTTACAGGTTCGTCGTTCTGGAAGAGATAATAAAGAATGCGTTGCTTTTTCTATGACGCAATGGTATCCTAAAATGGCAGAATACGATTTTCAAGGATGGCACACACCTCCGTATATTGCCAGAGAATTTCATGGTGTTTGGGGAGATTTTGATGTAACAATACATATTGATAAAGATTACGTTTTAGGAGGGACAGGATATTTGCAAAACCCACAGGAAATAGGACATAATTACGAAGACAAAACAAAACCGCTAAACCTTCCTAATTCCGATAAATTGTCTTGGCATTTTAAAGCTCCAAATGTTCATGATTTTACTTGGGCTGCTGATAAAGAATACAATCACGATGTTGTATTTATGACAAACGGAATTAAACTTCACTTTTTGTATAAGAAAAATATGGAAGCTCAATTTTTAAAAAACTGGAAAGACTTACAACCAAAAACGGTTGAATTGATGGATTATTACAGTACTAATGTTGGGCAATATCCTTACAAGCAATATTCCGTAATACAAGGTGGAGATGGCGGAATGGAATACGCAATGTGTACTTTAATTACAGGACAGCGTAAATTTGGTAGTTTGTTTGGCGTTACTGCTCATGAAATGGCACACACTTGGTTTCAATTTTTACTAGCTTCTAATGAAAGTTTACACCCTTGGATGGACGAAGGTTTTACTAGCTATATTTCTCATAAAGCTGAAAATGTTATTTTAAAAGAGAACAAGGCAAATCCGCATGAAGGGTCATATAGAGGTTATTATTATGTAGTTAAAAACGGAATTGAAGAACCTCTTTCTACACATGCAGATCGTTTTAACTTAAATGTAGCTTATAGTATTGCGAGTTACAGCAAAGGAAACATTTTCTTATCTCAGTTAGAATATGCTATTGGTAAAGAAAATGTGGCTAAAGGATTAAAAAAATACTTTACTGATTTTAGTTTTAAGCACCCAACACCAAACGACGTAATACGAACTATGGAAAAAGTTTCTGGTATTCATTTAGGTTGGTACTTAAATGAGTGGACACAAACTACAAATACAATTGATTACGGTGTAAAATCTATTGATGATACAACGATTACTCTGGAAAGACTAGGTAAAATGCCAATGCCACTAGACGTTACTGTCGAATTTACTGACGGAACTTCTATGGACTATAATATTGCTTTAGAAATGATGCGTGCTAATAAACCAACAAATACATCGATTTTAAAAGATTGGGGTTGGGCATATCCTACTTATTCTTTTTCTGTTGAAAAACCTGTAAAAAAAGTAACTATTCTTACAGAAGGTTTGTTAGCGGATATTAATCCTGAGAACAACAGTAAAACAGTTGATTAAAGTAAGTTAAATATACTTTGTAGTTTTATTAGCTTATTCTATTGAAAAACAAAAACGCCTTGTAAACTTTACAAGGCGTTTTCTATTTTATAAAATTAAATTTTACTTTAATTTCTTCTTAACTGCTACTTCTTGGTAAGCTTCTATAACGTCATTAATTTGAATGTCATTATAGTTTTTAATTTGAAGACCACAATCGTATCCTTTTGCTACTTCTTTAACATCGTCTTTAAAACGTTTTAATGAAGTTAATGTACCATCATGCACAACAATTCCGTCTCTAATAATACGTATTTTAGAATCTCTGTAAATTTTACCAGACATTACCATACAACCAGCAATGTTACCTACTTTAGAAATTTTATAAACTTCTCTAATTTCTACATTACCTGTAACTTCTTCTTTCATCTCTGGAGACAACATGCCTTCCATAGCATCTTTCAAGTCGTTAATGGCATCGTAAATAATAGAATATGTTCTAATATCTACTTCTTCTTTATCTGCAACCATTCTTGCGTTCCCTTGCGGACGCACGTTAAATCCTACAATAATTGCATCTGAAGCTGTTGCTAATAACACATCACTTTCTGTAATGGCACCAACACCTTTATGTAAAATATTTACTTGAATTTCTTCTGTAGATAATTTCTGGAAAGAATCTGTTAACGCTTCTACAGAACCATCTACATCACCCTTAAGTATAATATTTAATTCTTTAAAGTCTCCTAAAGCAATACGTCTTCCAATTTCGTCTAACGTTAATGTTTTCTGAGTTCTTACAGATTGTTCTCGTTGTAATTGAGAACGTTTTGCTGCAATTTGTTTTGCTTCACGCTCATCATCAAACACGTTGAATTTATCACCTGCTTGCGGCGCTCCGTCTAAACCTAATATAGAAACTGGAGTTGAAGGGCCTGCTACTTTCAGCTTTTTCCCTTTATCATCAAACATGGCTTTTACTTTACCACTGTTTTTACCAGCCAAAATATAATCACCAATTCTTAATGTTCCTGCTTGAACTAAAATAGTAGATACGTAACCTCTACCTTTATCTAATTGAGCTTCTACAACTGTACCAACTGCATTCTTTTCAGGGTTAGCTTTTAACTCTAAAATTTCTGCTTCTAATAATACTTTTTCAAGTAACTCATCAATACCTTGTCCTGTTTTCGCAGAAATATCTTGAGACTGAATGTTTCCTCCCCATTCTTCAATTAATAAATTCATTGAAGAAAGTTGTGTTTTTACATTATCAGGATTCGCATTTGGTTTATCAATCTTATTAATTGCAAAAATAATTGGAACACCAGCTGCTTGTGCGTGAGAAATCGCCTCTTTTGTTTGCGGCATCACGTCGTCGTCTGCTGCAACTACAATAATTACTAGATCCGTTACTTGAGCACCTCTAGCACGCATTGCTGTAAAGGCTTCGTGACCAGGTGTATCTAAAAATGCTATTTTTTCTTCACCTACTTTTACTTCGTAAGCACCAATGTGCTGTGTAATTCCACCACTTTCTCCATCTACAATATTTGCATTTCTAATATAATCTAGTAAAGAAGTTTTACCATGATCTACGTGACCCATTACTGTAATAATTGGTGCTCGTTTTTCTAAATCTTCTGCACTATCTTCTACCTCTTCTATAGACTCTTCTACTTCTGCACCAACAAATTCTACTTTATAATTGAATTCTTCTGCAACAATAACTAAGGTTTCTGCGTCTAAACGCTGATTCATAGTTACCATCATTCCTAAAGACATACATGCAGAAATAATATCGGTTACAGGAACCTCCATCATTGTAGCAATTTCACTAACTGTAACAAACTCCGTTACCTTTAATACTTTGCTTTCTAATGCTTGAGCTTCTAATTCAGCTTCATTTTGCTCTCTGTGAGCATCTCTTTTGTTTCTTCTGTATTTAGCACCTTTTTTCTTAGAAGATTTACCTTGCAGCTTCTCTAAAGTTTCTCTTACTTGCTTTTGGATTTCTGCTTCTGTAGGTTCTTCTTTCTTTACAGGAGCAGGTCTTTGACCTCTTCTAAAGTTAGAACGGTTACCTCCTTGATTTCCTCCTCTATTGTTTCCTCCTCTGTTGTTATTTGAAGGACCTCCTCCAGCTGGTTTGCTAATACGTTTACGCTTACGCTTTGTATCTGAGCCTTCTCCTTGTTTAGCTTCTGGCTTTTTCTTTTTAGGTTTTTCAAATTGTTTTAAATCAATTTTTTTACCTGTAAAGTTTGGTCCATCTAATTTTTTATACTGCGTTTTTATTGCTTCAGCATTTTCTGGAGTTACCTCTTCTTTAGCTTCTGCTTTATTGCCGTCTTTATCGTTTTTAGCATCTGTCTTAGGAGCAACTGCTTTAGAAGCTACTTTTTCAATTTCAGAAATTGGCTTTTTAACTTTTGGCTTCTTTTCCTCTACAACTACCTCTTTCTTAACAGCTTCTTCTTTTACTTCTGTTGTAACCTCAGGTTTAGTATCTTCTTTAACCTCAGGTTTTTCATCAACTATTTCTGGTTTTGGTTCAGCTTGTTCTGGCTCAGCAGTTTTTACTTCTGGCTCAGGTGCTTTTTTACCGATATTATCAATATCGATTTTACCAACTGTTTTAAACTCTAACTTTTCTGCCTTGGCTTTTAAAACTTCCTCCTTCTTTTCCTCTGCTGCTCGCTTTTTTTCTAATTTGGCTTCTTGCTCAAGACGAATTGCTTCTTTCTCTTTTCGCTTTTCTTCACCAACTTCTTTAGATGCAGCTTTTTTGTTTGCATCTGTTTCAAAGCCGTCTAATAAAATCTGATAGACATCACCAGAAATTTTGGTAGTAGGTCGTGCTTCTATTTCATGACCTT
>CAYPHE010000068.1:7698-11005 GCA_964410075.1 uncultured Polaribacter sp. | reverse complement strand
TTTTAATTGTTATCAGAAAATTCAACAGCTGTTCCTTTTAAAGTACCAGATGTACAATCTTCAATTTTTACATTTACAAAATCACCCAATTTGTATTGTTCTTTAGGAAAAACAACTACCAAGTTTTGTGTATTTCTTCCTTTCCACTCGTTAGGGTTTTTCTTAGAAGTTCCTTCTATTAAAACTTCTTCAATTTTACCTAAATGTTGTTGGGTTCTGTATAAACCGTGTTTTCTTTGCAATGCAATAACCTCTTGTAAACGTCTTTGTTTGGTTTCTTGAGGCACATCATCATCCATTTTTTTACCAGCTAATGTTCCTGGTCTTTCTGAGTACGCAAACATAAAACCATAATCATATTTAACATATTCCATCAAATCTAAAGTGTCTTTATGATCTTGTTCAGTTTCTCCACAAAAACCAACAATCATGTCTTGACTAAATGCCATATCTGGTATTATCCTTTTTATGTTGTCAATTAATTCCATGTACTCTTCTCGGGTGTGCTGTCTGTTCATTGCTTTTAGCATAGCATTACTTCCGCTCTGCACAGGTAAGTGAACATAATTACATATATTTCTATGTTTTGCCATGGTGTGAATAACATCTAAACTCATATCTTGAGGATTAGAAGTAGAAAAACGAAAACGTGTTTTCGGAAAACGAGTGGCGCACATGTCTAATAGTTGAGCAAAATCAACTGCAGTAGCTTGCGCCATTTCAGAGGCTTTTTTAAAATCTTTTTTTAAACCGCCACCATACCATAAATAACTATCTACATTTTGACCTAGCAAAGTAATTTCTTTAAAGTTTTTATCAATCATAGATTGAATTTCTTCTAAAATACTTTGTGGATCTCTACTACGCTCTCTTCCTCTTGTAAATGGTACTACACAAAACGTACACATATTGTCGCAACCACGTGTAATAGAAACAAAAGCGGAAACTCCGTTAGAATTTAAACGAACAGGAGAAACATCTCCATAAGTTTCATCTTTAGATAAAATTACATTTACAGCATCTCTACCGGCGTCAATTTCTTCTAAAAGATTTGGTAAATCTCTATAGGCATCTGGTCCAACAACCAAATCAACAATTTTTTCTTCTTCTAAAAACTTTTCTTTCAATCGTTCTGCCATACAGCCCAATACACCAACTTTCATTTTTTTATTGGTCTTTTTTACGGCGTTGTATTTTTTTAAACGGTTTCTAACTGTTGTTTCCGCTTTTTCGCGAATAGAACAGGTGTTTACCAAAACTAAGTCAGCCTCTTCTAAATTTTGAGTAGTATTAAAACCTTGTTCAGATAATATAGAAGCTACAATTTCACTATCGTTCATATTCATCTGACAACCATAACTTTCTATAAACAACTTTTTTGAATTGGTTGATTTATTTTCGGTTTTAAGAGCCTTTCCTTGTAGCTTTTCGTCTATAATTTTTTCAATCTGTTCCATAAAATCTGTTGACAATAAAAGTTTGGCAAAGATACAACCAAAAATAAATATGATGACATTTTGGCAGTAAAAAGTGTTGTTTTTCTGTTAATTATTAACCTGAATTGAATTAAGTGTTGATTTTATAAAAAAAAACTACATACTTTTGCAATCTTTAAAAGAGTAGATTTTAACTTTCATTCGGAACAAAATTTTATAAATGGCAAAAAATTTAGTAATTGTAGAGTCACCAGCAAAAGCTAAAACAATCGAGAAATTTTTAGGTAAAGATTTTCGAGTAGAATCTAGTTACGGGCATATTGCAGATTTACCATCAAAAGAATTGGGTATTGATGTAGATGGAGATTTTAAGCCAAAGTATATGGTTTCTTCCGATAAAAAAGATGTAGTTAAAAAACTAAAGACCCTAGCCAATAAAGCAGAAACAATCTGGTTAGCAAGTGATGAGGATCGAGAAGGGGAGGCTATTGCTTGGCACTTAAAAGAGCAATTGCAATTAGAAGATGAGAAAACAAAACGTATTGTTTTTCATGAGATTACAAAAAACGCCATTTTAAAAGCGGTTGAAAATCCTAGAGATATAGACTATAATATGGTAAACGCGCAACAAGCAAGAAGAGTTTTAGATCGACTTGTTGGGTATGAATTGTCACCAGTTTTATGGAGAAAGGTAAAAGGAGGGTTATCTGCAGGTAGAGTGCAATCTGTTGCAGTTCGCTTAATTGTAGAAAGAGAACGAAGCATTCAAGAATTTAAAACAGAAAGTTTTTATAAAGTCGTTGCACAATTTTTAAATGCAGAAGGGAAATCTTTTAAAGCAACTATTCCTAAAAATTTCGATTCTAAAATTGCTGCTGAAGATTTTTTAAATGCATGTGCAAAAGCAGCATTTTCTATTGAAGATTTAACGAAAAAACCAGCAAAAAAATCACCAACAGCACCATTTACAACATCAACTTTACAACAAGAGGCTGCTAGAAAATTAGGTTTTCCTGTTGGTAAAACAATGCAGGTAGCACAACGTTTGTATGAAGCAGGTTTAATTACCTATATGAGAACAGATAGTGTAAACTTATCTGTTGAAGCAAGAACTGCTGCTAAAGAAGAAATTACGAGTTATTACGGAGAGGAATACAGTAAAGAACGTGTTTTTAAATCTAAAGCAAAAGGAGCGCAAGAGGCTCACGAAGCCATTCGTCCTACAAATATGAAAATGCATGCAGTAGATGTTGAGTACGATCAAAATAGATTGTATGATTTAATCTGGAAAAGAACATTGGCTTCTCAAATGAGTGATGCACAGTTAGAAAGGACTAATGTGAAAATTGCGAACTCTGAAAATGATAAGATTTTTACTGCAAATGGAGAAATGATAAAATTTGATGGTTTCTTGAAAGTGTATTTAGAAGGAACTGATAATGAGGAAGAAGAGCAAGCAGGAATGTTACCTAATTTAACAAAAGGAGAAAGCTTAGATTATAAAATGATTAACGCTACTCAACGTTTTACGAGTCCACCTTACCGTTTTACGGAAGCTTCTTTAGTAAAAAAATTAGAAGAGTTGGGTATTGGTCGTCCATCTACATATGCACCAACAATTTCAACCGTTCAAAGAAGAGGGTATATAGAAAAAGGTCAAAATGAAGGTTTAGAAAGAGACTACGAGCAATTAATTCTTTCTGATGGTAGTTTAAAAAAACAAACCTTAACAGAAAAAACAGGGGCTAATAAAAATAAATTAGTTCCTACAGATATAGGAAATATAGTAAACGACTTCTTAGTTGCTAATTTTTCTAATATTTTAGATTTCGGTTTTACAGCCAAAGTAGAAAATTCTTTTGATGATATTT
>CAYPHE010000068.1:0-7688 GCA_964410075.1 uncultured Polaribacter sp. | reverse complement strand
GATGAGAACTGGACAGAGATGATTAAAGGTTTTTACACTAAATTCCATGATAATGTAGAGGATGTAAAAGAAAATGCAGAAAGAGAAAGTGGAGAGCGTATTTTAGGAGAACATCCAGAATCTGGAAAAACAATTTTAGTTCGTTTAGGAAAATTTGGTCCAATTGCTCAGATTGGAGCTCCAGAAGACGAAGAAAAACAATTTGCAAGTTTAAATAAAGATCAAAATTTAGGAACCATTACCTTAGAGGAGGCTTTAGAACTGTTTTTATTACCAAAAACTTTAGGTACTTACGAAAATGAGGAAGTAATTGTTTCTAACGGACGTTTTGGACCATACATTAAATTTGGTAGTATGTATGTTTCTTTAGATAGAGGAGAGAATCCTATGGAAGTAGATTTAGATAGAGGTGTTGAATTGATTGAAGCTAAAAAGAAGGCAGATGCACCAATTTATCATTATGAAAATTTACCAGTTCAAAAAGGAGTAGGACGTTTTGGTCCATTTTTAAAATGGAACGGAATGTTTATTAATGTAAATAAAAAGTACGACTTCGATAACTTATCTGATAACGATATTATAGAATTAATAGAAGATAAAAAAAGAAAAGAAATCGAAAAGGTTATTCATAACTGGGAAGATGTTGGTATTCGTGTAGAAAAAGCAAGATGGGGAAGGTTTAATGTTATTAAAGGAAAGATTAAAGTAGAGCTTCCAAAAACAACAAAAATTGAAAAATTAACAAAAGCAGAAGCTGAAAAATTAATTGAAGCAAAAACCCCAAAAAGAAAAACTGTTAAAAAGAAAGCTACAGCTAAAAAAACTACCAAAAAAACAGCGAAAAAATAAAATAAATTTTATAAGTTGCAGGCTAATCACCAATAATGTATCTAGATTTTTTAACCCCATTAGAAGAATCTGTTGTAACTCATATAGAATTACAATCAATTTCTTGTCTAGGTAACTCTATCCAACTTTTTACTTCAATAGAAAAATTTCCTAATTTAGAGGAGGTTAACGTTGCTATATTAGGAGTACAAGAAGATCGTAATGCTGTTAATAATGATGGATGTGGCCAAGGTTTGCAGTCTATCAGAAAAAAACTTTATGAATTATTTCCTGGAGAGTGGCAAACACAAATTGCAGATATAGGAAATGTAAAAAAAGGAAATTCAGTTTCGGATACTTACTTTGCGGTTAAAGAAATTATAACAGCTCTGTTAAAAGAAAATATTATTCCCGTAATTTTAGGAGGAAGCCAAGATTTAACCTATGTAAATTACAGAGCTTACGATTTGTTAGAGCAATCTGTAAATATTACATCGGTAGATAGTCGTTTTGATTTAGGTAATTTAGAAGATGAGTTATCCTCTCAATCTTACCTAAGTAAAATTATAATGGAGCAACCTAATAATTTGTTTAATTATTGTAACGTAGGTTACCAAACTTATTTTAATTCACAAGAAGAAATTAAATTATTAGAAAATTTATATTTTGATGCTTATCGTTTAGGAAAAGCGAAAGATTTAGAAAATATAGAGCCCGCTTTTAGAAATGCAGACATTGTTTCTATAGATATTGGAGCTGTTAGACAAAGTGAAGCACCTGCAAATAATAATGCCTCTGCTAATGGTTTTTATGGAGAAGAACTATGTGCTATTGCAAGATATGCAGGGCTTAGTGATAAAGTATCTTCCTTTGGTATTTATGAATACAATCCGTTTTTTGATAGAGAGCAACAAACAGCAAGTTTAATAGCTCAAACCATATGGTACTTTATAGAAGGGGTAAATAAACGGGTAAAAGACTATCCTTTTTCAAGCAAAGAAAATTATCAAAAGTTTACAGTTTTATTAGAAAATGATGAGCCTTTAATTTTTTTTAAAAGCAATAAAACAGGAAGATGGTGGTTAGAACTAAAAGTTTTATCAGATAATAAATATAAAAGGCATGCGTTAATACCATGTACTTATAAAGATTACACAGAAGCATTACATCAAAATATACCAAATAAGTGGTATAAAGCGATGCAAAAACTTGTGTAAATAAAAATAGCGTACAAAGGTTAAAATATAAGTTGAACGTTGTATTTTAGCAAAAAAAATAATAGGTTTACGAACTTTTTAGTATAGACATTTTATGAATATGAAAAAAGCAGCAGTATATGCACTTTTAATTACCATATTTTTCAGCTGTGGTTCTAATGACAGAGGAGATCTGGTAGGTACAAAAATAAAGAGACAGTGGTTTTCTGAAAAACCTACAGGTATGGCTTTAATTCCTAGTGGATCATTTACAATGGGTAAGCAAGATGAAGACATTACAGGAGTTATTAATGCCCCTACAAGAACAGTTTCTTTGAGAGCCTATTACATGGATGAAACTGAAATTACTAACAACGAATACAAAGAATTTGTTTTTTGGGTAAGAGACTCTATAGTTCGAACCAAGTTAGCAATGCAGCAAGAATTTGCTGCAATTATGCAAAATCTTCCTGAAGGAGAAAAACCTTCTGGAGGAATTCATGAGTATGCTTTTTCCGTTGTAGATACTGCAAACGCTACAGCTTATGAAAAATACATGTATGAAAATTACTACAGTTTAGGAGACGGAATTGATTCTATAAGACCTTTAAACTGGAATGTAGATATTATTTGGGAAAAAGAAGAATACCCAGATGTAGATTATGTTGAGGTAATGGATACCTTATTTATAAGTAGAGAAGATGCAATTGATGGTATTAGAACCTTTGATACTAAATATTTAAATTATACTTATTCTTGGTTTGATAGTCAAGGAGCAATAAAAAACGGAGGAAATAGAAAAGACTTTTTAAAATCGGAAACCTTAAATATTTATCCAGATACTACAGTTTGGGTAAAAGATTTCAATTACTCTTATAACGATCCAATGCATCAAGATTATTTTCATCATCAATCTTATGCAGATTATCCTGTTGTTGGTGTAGATTGGAATCAAGCTAATGCTTTTTGTAGTTGGAGAACAAAGAAAAAGAACGATTATTTAAGATCTAGAAAAAATGCAACTACAGTTCCAGATTTTAGATTGCCTACAGAAGCTGAATGGGAATATGCAGCTAGAGGAGGTCTAGAATTTGCTACATATCCTTGGGGTACTGGAGGCACAACAAGCGATAGAGGTTGTTTTTTAGCTAATTTTAAACCAGTTAGAGGTAATTATGCTGTTGATGGTGCTTTGTATACTATGGAAGCACAATCTTTTAATGCTAACGATTATGGGTTGTATAATATGGCAGGTAATGTAGCAGAATGGACAAGTACAGCATACAACATGTCTTCATATCAGATGGCTTCTACAATGAACCCTAATGTAGAGGATAGAAAAAACAAAAGAAAAATAATTAGAGGAGGGTCTTGGAAAGATGTTGCTTATTTCTTAGAAGTATCATCAAGAGATTACGAATATGCTGATACAGCAAGAAGCTATATCGGCTTTAGAACAGTACAAAACTATTTAGGCACATCAAACAAATAAATTAAATAAAAAAATGGCAAAGTCGGCAGGATACAAAAAAACAATGAATTTTGTTTACGGAATGGGAGCAGCAGTAGTAATTATTGGTGCATTATTTAAAATTCAACACATATCAATAGGTCCATTAACTGGAGGAGTTATGTTAACAGTAGGTTTAATTACTGAAGCATTGGTATTTGTAATATCTGCTTTTGAATCTCCAGATGAAGAGACTGATTGGTCTTTGGTTTACCCAGAATTAGCTGGTGGTTCTGCTAAAGCAAAAAAAGAAAAAGAAACTCCAGAAGGTTTATTATCTAAAAAATTAGATGGTTTATTGGCAGAAGCAAAAATTGATTCTGAATTAATGGGAAGTCTAGGAAGTAGTATGAAAAACTTTCAAAGTGCAGCAGAGGGATTATCTGCAGCATCAGAATCAGTTTCATCAACAAATAAATATAATGAAGAAATGTCTAAAGCTGCATTACAAATGGAGTCTTTAAACAATTTATATAGAGTTCAGGTAGAAAATGTAAGTAAACAAGCAGAATTAAACGGTTCTGTAGTAGAAAACACTGAAAAGCTAAAAGAACAAATGGATGCTTTGGCTGAAAATTTATCTTCTTTAAATGGAGTTTATGGAGGAATGCTTTCAGCAATGTCTACTAAATAATTAGTTACTAACTAAAAAAAACTAATTAAATATGGCAGGAGGACAATTATCTGCAAGGCAGAAGATGATAAACTTAATGTACTTGGTATTTATTGCGATGTTAGCTTTAAATATGAGTAAAGAAGTTTTATCTGCTTTTGGTTTTATGAAAGAAGAAATTTCTAAAAACACCAAAGCAACAGAAAATAAAAATAACGCAACTTACGAAGGTTTAGCTCAAAAAGCGAGTGATCAACCCGCTAAATTTGCTCCATTAAATCAGAAAGCAATTAAAGTTAAAGCAGCATCTGGCGAATTTTATAGCTATTTAGAGGATCTTAAAATTAAAATGACTGCGGATATTGAAGATAAAACTGATTATGAGTCTATGGATAAAACTCAGTTTTTGGATGAATACTTTTTTAAAGGAGATAAAAAAACTGCAGCAGGACAAGAATTTGTAGATAAAATTAATAATTATAGAGAAACGGTAATTGCTACTTTAGGTTCAGAATATCCTGAGCTAAATGCTAGAGTAGCGTCTCGTTTTAATACAGAGGATGTTATTAATACAAAAGTAAGTGAAAAAAGACCAATAGATTGGTTAGATGCAAGGTATAAAGGTTTTCCTTTAATTGCTTCTTTAACAAACATTACGCAACTACAAGCAAACATTAAAAACACAGAAAGTGAAATGTTAGGCTTATTGTTAGGACTTCAATTAGAAGCAGATAGTAAGTTAACTACAAATAATTATAAAGGAATAGTATCTTTAGATAAAACAGCATATTTTGCTGGAGAAAAAGTTTCTGGACAAGTAGTTTTAGGAAGATATGATTCTAATTTAGTACCTACTAAAGTGGTGCTAAATGGAAAAGATATTACCAGTTCTGTGCAAAACGGACAGGTATTGTTAGATTTTCCAGCAGGAAACGTTGGTACAAAATCTATTAAAGGTGAAATTACTTTTATGCAAGATGGAGAACCAACTAAAATACCATATGAGAGTGAGTATTCTGTAATAGCAGAACCTAGTAGTGCGGTAGTTTCTGCTGATAAAATGAATATTGTTTATCGTGGTCTAGATAACCCAATCTCAGTTTCTTTACCAGGAGTAGGCTCTGGTAATCTAAATGTTACAGCTACAGGAGGAAGGTTAACAAAAACAGGATCTTCATATTCATTAAAACCAGGTTCTGGTAATACAGTAAATATAAATGTAGGAGCGACACTTAGTAGTGGAAAAAAAATAAATTCTAAAGCAACATTTAGAATTAAAGATGTACCAGCAGCCATGGGTTCTGTTAGAGGGCAATATGGTGTTGTTGGTATGCCAAAAGCAAGTTTAGCGAGAACTGCTGTAGCAGCAGGTTTACCAGACTTTGAATTCGACTTGAAATTAAAAGTAAATAGTTTTAAAGTTAAAGTTCCTGGGCAAGTTACAGTGTTAGTAAGAGGTACAACTTTTAATGCTGCAGCTAAAAAAGTATTAGCAAAAGCAAAAAGAGGAGATGTTATAACTATTTATGATATAGAAGCAACCGTAATAGGTAATTCTTCTTATAAATTGAAAAAAGTATTACCAGTTAGTATAGAAGTTACAAACTAGAAAAAATAAGGTATGTTAAAACGAAGTTTAATATTAGTATTTGCATGTATCGTTAGTTCATCAGTATTTTCACAAGCTGGTTTATTAAATGCAAATTCTGCTGATGAGATTGGTGAAAAAAGTGCTTTGCAAAAAGCTGCTGATAACGATGGTCCAATTCCTTATGGTTATGTAAATGATAGGGACGTAATGTGGTCTAAGGTAGTTTGGGAATTTATAGATTTAAATCAAAAGATAAATTTACCATACTATTTTCCAATTGATACTACCAATACGGCTGGTAATAGAAGATCTTTGTTTGATACTTTATTAAAAGGAATTAGAAAAGGTAAAATTAGCAATGTGTATTCTGATTCTTTTTTTAATTCTAAAATGACTCAGGCAGATATTGATGCGCGTTTAGTTAATGTTAGAGAAGAAAGCGGTTATACAGATACTTTTAGAATCCAGTCTCAAGATGTAGCAGGTTACATGATTAAAGGAATGTGGTATTTTGACAAACGCCAAGGAGAGCTAAGATATAGACTATTGGCTTTAGCGCCAATGGGAAAAGATGTACAAACGCTAGGAGTTGCTGAAATAGATGATGATAATTTATATGAATTATTTTGGGTTTTTTATCCTGAAACAAGAGATGTAATGCACGAATCTAAAGTGTTTAATCCTAGGAATGCATCCCAACCTGTCTCTTTTGATAACATGTTAAATGCAAGAAGATTTAATTCTGTAATTGTTAGAGAAGAAAATATATATGGAAATAGAGCCATTGAAGACTATGTAAGAGGAAATTCTTTATTCCAGCTTTTAGAAGCTAATAAAATTAAAGAAAGCATAAGAAATAGAGAAATGGATATGTGGAACTATTAACCATATATTATTTATAAAATGTACAAGCGTTCCATAATAAAAGGAACGCTTTTTTTATTCTAATTTTTTTTAGAAACTTTACATACAGGTATATGAAAGTAGATTATATTATTGTTGGTTTAGGTTTGGCTGGTTTAGCATTTGTTGAAGAGTTATTATCTGCAAAAAAAACATTTTTGGTTTTTGAAAACGATTCTCAACAATCTTCTTTAGTTGCTGGAGGAGTTTACAATCCTGTAATTTTAAAACGATATACCCCTGTTTGGAATGCAAAAGAACAATTATCAGTTGCGTTACCTTTTTATGAAAAACTAGAAAGAAAACTAGGAATAGAGATTGATCAAAAATTTGTAACTAAAAAAGTATTTAAGTCTATTGAAGATCAAAACAATTGGTTTGCCGCATTAGATAAACCAAAATTAAAAGAATTTTTAGATGGAGAATTAGATACTAAAAGTTATGATGGAATTATTGCAGATTTTCAGTTAGGAAATGTAAAACAAACAGGGCGAATTGATACTAAAAAACTCATTGAAGGGTATAGAAATTATTTAAAAAAGCAAGATTTAATTCTCTTTGAAAAATTCGAACACGATAAAATTGAATTTAAAGAAGCGTCAGTAGTTTATCGTAATATAGAAGCTTCTAAAATTGTTTTTTGTGAAGGATATGGAGTGAAACAAAATCCTTTTTTTAACCATTTGCCTTTAAATGAAGTTAAAGGAGAAACAATAACCATTCATGCGCCAGACTTAGATATAAACTTTTTGTTAAAATCAACTTTGTTTATATTGCCTCTAGGAGATCATTACTATAAAGTTGGGGCTACATTCAATTGGAAAGATAAAACTTCCCTTCCAACAAAAGAAGGAAGAGAAGAATTAATAACGAAACTTAAAAAAATGCTGTTAGTTTCATTTAAAGTTGTACACCAAACTGGGGGAGTGAGACCAACTGTAAGAGATAGGAGGCCTCTTATTGGTGTACATCATAAATATTTTCAATTATCAGTTTTAAACGGTTTAGGAACTCGTGGTGTAATGATTGCACCTACAGTGGCTAAAA
>CAYPHE010000067.1:0-11101 GCA_964410075.1 uncultured Polaribacter sp. | reverse complement strand
CTAACTTAGGTATGTTTGGTATTCAGAATTTTAATTCTATTATCAATCAACCAAATTCAGCAATTTTATCTGTAGGTGCAATTGTTCAAAAACCAGTGGTTAAAGATGGTCAAATTGTAGTTGGAAACACCATGAATTTAACACTAACCTGCGATCATAGAACAGTTGATGGTGCTGTTGGCGCAGCATTTTTACAAACATTAAAAACGTTTATTGAAAACCCAGTTACCATGATAGCGTAACAATTTTCATGTAATTGAAATAAAAAAGGCTTTCTCTAATTGAGAAAGCCTTTTTTATTTCAATTATTTTTTATTGTTATTGTTTTTCAGCTATCATTTCAACTAAAGTTCCAACTTTTTGACCAGCAGTTTCTAAAATTATTTCAATTTTAGAATTTAGAGGAACACCATCATTTCGATCTACCTTCATGGTACCTGATATAGTTCCAGAAGCCACACCAGAAGCATCTCCGTTTATAGTTAATAAAATAACTTCTTTATTAATTTCTTTTACAAGATAATTGAAGTTCATTTTTATACCATTTTTATCTTTTACCATAGTCCAAGTACTTCCTACTTTAATTGGCTCTTTAGGATAAACTACGCTTTCATTAGAACTCATCATTTCTTCCATACCTGGTACATTAGGCTCTACTTTTATATCTAACGCCTCTCCTAAATAGTTTCCTTTCATAACTATATTGGCACTTAACATACCTCCAAGAGCTTGTTTCATCTGATTTCCAAAAACATCATCCTCTTCAATTTTCTTAGAAGAATCATAACTTTGAATATTTTCTCCTTGAATTAAATCCATTTTTACACTTTCTATTTTCATAGAACAGGAGTAGTCATCTTTTGTTGTTTCTTTGATTTCCTGTTTTATTTCCATAGTCATCTTAGAATTGGCAAGACTTCCCATGTCTTGACTCATCTTCATAGACATTATGTAAGTATCTCCCTTTTTATAATTTAAACGGAGTAATACTTCTTCTTGTGCAAATAAAATGGTTGAACAAAATACAAAGAATAGAATGCTAATTTTTTTCATAGTTTTTATAATTATTGTTGATTTATAATTTCTTATTTAAATAAAAAAGTTGTTTGAAAAGTATTTTAACTTGTCTTTTTACTTTTCCGAAATTTTAGGAGAAAAATCTAAATTATTGAATTTTAATTCTTCAGATTTTTGAATCCATTTCATCTAAAATGACAGAATTGATTACTTTTTAAACAACCTAATTTGTAATTATTTTACCTTTAAAACTCAAGATTTTCATCCCAAGACTCTAATATTTCTTTTAATGTTTTGATAAACATTCCACCTAAAGCTCCATTGACTACTCTATGGTCGTAAGAGTGTGAAACAAACATTTTATGACGAATACCTATAAAATCTCCATTTTCTGTTTCTATAACTGAAGGTACTTTTTGAATTGAACCTAACGCTAGAATAGCAACTTCTGGTTGGTTGATTATTGGTGTACCAAATAAAGTACCAAAAGCTCCAACATTAGAAACAGTATATGTTCCTCCTTGAACTTCGTCTGGCTGGAGTTGGTTGTTTTTTGCTCTTTTGGCCAAGTCGTTAACAGCTTTTGTCATACCAACTAGATTTAGTTGATCGGCATTTTTTATTACTGGAACAATTAAATTACCATCTGGCAATGCTGCTGCCATACCTAAGTTAATCTGCTTCTTTTTTATAACTGTTGTGCCATTTAAAGAAATATTAATTAACGGGTATTTTTTTATTACAGAAGCAATAGCCTGCATAAAAATTGGTGTAAATGTCAGCTTCTCTCCTTCTCTCTTATAAAAAGCATCTTTTACTTTATTTCTCCATTTTACAATACTAGTAACGTCTATTTCTATAAAAGATTGAACATGAGCAGATGTTTGCAAAGAATTTTGCATGTGGTTGGCAATTAATTTACCCATTCTACTTAACTCAATAACTTCATCGTTTCCAGTAACAGAAACTGTAGTTGGTTTTAATGGAGCAATACTTTTTTCTTTTGGAAGTGTTTTTACTGTAGTTGCTGTTGATCTATCTTTTAAGTAATTTAATACATCTTCTTTTGTAATTCTACCATCTTTTCCAGAACCAGCTATAGTAGCTAATTCTTCGTTAGAAATGCCTTCTGTTTCTGCAATGTTTCTAACCAAAGGTGAGTAAAAAGTATTTGTATTTTCTTCTTCTTGCTTTAGAACTGCTTTTGTTTCTGCTATGCTCTCAATAGATTTTTCTATTTCAGCAACTTCTTCTGGTATTTCAACAGTTTCTGTAGTAGTAGAATCTTCAGAAGCGTGAATAGTTGAACTTGTTTCTTCTCCTTCAATTTCTATTATAGCCAATGTTTGCCCAACTTGAACTACATCTCCTTCTTCGAAAAAAATTTCAGTTAGTGTACCTTCAACATCAACAGGCACCTCAGAATCAACTTTATCTGTGGCAACTTCTACAACAACATCATCAATTTCTACAGTATCACCAATATTTTTAAGCCATGAAGTAACGGTTGCCTCTGCAACACTTTCGCCCATTTTCGGTAATTTCAATTCGAATTTTGCCATTTTTATGTCTTTTTCGGGGTGCAAAAATACGAAAAAGACTGCACTCTTTCTCGCTATAAAAGTGAAAGGAACATTAAAATTAGTTTAGGCAATTATACTTTTAACCAATTCTTTGGGTTTTGTAAAATATCTATTAATTTTTGTTCTTCAGAATTTTCTTTAGGAGTATGGTTGTATACCCATTGCACTTTTGGTGGTAAGCTCATTAAAATGCTTTCTATTCTTCCATTTGTCTTTAAGCCAAAAAGTGTTCCTCTATCATGTACTAGATTGAACTCTACATAACGCCCTCTTCTAATTTCTTGCCAATTTTCATGTTCTTGTTCGTAAGGAATATCTTTTCTTTTATCAACAATTGGCGTATAGCTTTCTAAAAAGCTGTCTCCTATTTCTGTAACAAAGTTGTATCTATCTTCAATCGAAAATCCATCAGTTTCTTTTAAATAGTCGAAAAACAATCCGCCAATACCACGGGCTTCGTTTCTGTGTGCATTCCAAAAATAATTATCGCAGGTTTCTTTAAATTTCGGATAAAAACTTTCATCGTGTTTGTCACAAGCATTTTTACAAGTGTTATGAAAATGAATTGCATCTTCTTCGAAAACGTAATACGGAGTTAAATCTTGACCTCCACCAAACCACTGAGTTACAATTTCTCCTTGTTCATTATACATTTCAAAATAACGCCAATTGGCATGAACTGTTGGTACAAAAGGGTTGTTAGGATGAATTACCAAACTTAAGCCACAGGCGAAAAAATTACCAGTTTCTACTCCAAACTGTTTTTGTAACGGTTTTGGCAATTCTCCAAAAACTTTAGAAATATTTACGCCTCCTTTTTCAAAGACGGCTCCATTTTCAATTACTCTGGTTCTACCACCTCCACCTTCTTTACGTTTCCAAAGATCTTCTTTAAAAACGGCTTTACCATCTAGTTTTTCTAATGTTGATGTTATACTGTCTTGTAAATTTTCTATATAAGCTACAAATTGCTCTTTCATTCTATTTGTTTTTTAAGATGCCCGCGTTAGCGATTGTAGTGGCATCCCCCGATAGCTATCGGGGATATAACGAAAAGCGCGACCCTTGTGGTAACGCCCAAAAAATTATTTTTTTATAATGCAATATCTTCTGTTACATACTCTTTTTCTTTTTCTTTTCTTGCCCAAATTGCTAGGCCAAAAGTAAGTACTCCTAAACGGCCAATAAACATTAAAATAATAATTACAATTTTTGCAAAAGATGATAGGTCTCCTGTTATACCTCTACTAATACCAACCGTTCCTAAGGCTGATGCTACTTCGAATAAAATATCTTTAAAAGCAAATTCATCTGAAAATGTAATGAGAAAGGTTCCTATAACAATAATAATGGTATAAAATATAAATGCTGATGTTGCTACATATAAACGCTCATAAGGTATAGTTCTGCCTAAAAACGTAATTTGTTTACTACCTCTTATTCTACTTTTTAAAATAGAAAGTACTGCTGTTAGTGTTGTAATTTTTATTCCTCCTGCAGTACCAGATGGGGAAGCACCAACATACATTAAAATGACACAGATTAGAACCATTGCTTGTGAAAAACCTGCAAAATCTATACTATTAAAACCAACTGTTGTCATTGCCGACATGCACTGAAAAAAAGCCGCTAAAAAACGGGAATCAGTTTCAAGATTAGTAATTGAAGGCTCAAAAAAATAGAAAAAAGTGGTTCCGAAAGTTAACAGCACTAAAAAACCATAGAAAACTATTTTTGTAGTAAAACTTATTTTATGTTTTTTGTCTTTTATGAGCAGCCCAAAATCTGTAATTACAATAAATCCTAAAGAACCACAAATTGCTAGCATAGCAATAATAAAGTTGATAAAACTATCATCTACAAAGTTCATAAAACTATTATTAAACAAGCTAAAACCGGCAGTACAAAAAGTACTAATGCTATGAAAAATAGCAGACCATATTGCTTCTAAAGTGTGCATTCCTTCATTTTTAAAAGCAATAAAAAATAGCACAGCTCCTATGGTTTCCATAATAACTGTAAACAAGATTACCGATTTTAAAAAGTCTTTTATTTGAATGGTTTTAGGTAATGTAAATTCTGTAGATAAGATTTTCTTATGCCATCTTGTTAATTTTCTTGTTGTAGATAAAAGCATAAAAGTTGTAAAGGTTAAATAACCGATTCCGCCCAATTGAAAGAGTGACATTACTATAAATTGCCCCCAAAAATTATAGGTATCAAAAACTGAAACAGTAACCAAACCCGTTGTAGAAACTGCTGATGTTGCAATAAAAATATGATCTAAAATAGAAGCTGATGTTTTTTGAACAAAAGGCAAACACAATAAAAAACTACCTAAAACTATATAGGTTAAAAAACCGTAAAATAAATTTTGCTGTGGGCTCCAACCTCTTTTTAAAAGTAAGTACTTTTTGGATATTTTTTTAAAAGCATTCTCTTTCATTGTATATTGTTTTTGGAAAAAATAATAGAGGTTTCCTTTTTAAGATTTACAATATCTAAAATTACACGTTTTTTCTTTAATGATATGCATTGAAAAATGAACTCTTTTATTCTTTTAAATATACCAAAACACTACTATAGCCTTTAAAATCTGTTTTTTTAGTAACTAATACTGCAAACTGAAGCTCCTCCTTTAAACTAAAAACAATATTTTGTATTGATTTATTTTTTAGAGCATTAAACTTGCTTCTCCCAAAAGCATTGTTATGCAAATCCATTGTTCTAGGCATAATTTTATTTGGAGAAAAATCTTCGTGCCAGTCTGTAATTGTTTTCGTCCAGTTTAAAATTTCATCAATATTATTACTAAATTTTGATGCATATTTTGCAATTAAAACATTCCATAATGCATGTCTAAACGCATTTGCTTTATTGTGCAAATTGTGAATTCCTGGAAATTCTCTTTCTGCTATTCGAAGTGTTTTGTATGTTGCCCAAACTGTTGCTAACATAAAAAGGGGGTGTTTTAAAAACCAACGTATTAAACTTAGTATTTGCTTAAAATCTAAATTCTTAACAATGGTTCTAAAAGCCATTTTTATGCTTTGTATTCTTTTACAGCATCTACAAACGCTCTTGCATTTTCAACAGGAATGTTTGGTAAAATTCCATGACCAAGATTTACAACGTATTTATCTTTACCAAATTCGTTAATCATCTGTGTTACCATTCTTTTTATTTCTGATGGAGAAGACAACAATCTCGATGGATCAAAATTACCTTGTAATGTAATATTTCCACCTGATAAATAACGTGCGTTTCTGGCAGAACACGTCCAATCTACTCCTAAAGCAGACGCTCCAGACTTAGACATTTCGTTTAATGCAAACCAACATCCTTTTCCAAAAGCAATTACTGGAGTAATCTCTTTTAAAGCATTAATTATTTGTTGAATGTATTGCCATGAGAATTCTTGATAGTCTATTGGAGACAACATTCCGCCCCAAGAGTCAAAAATTTGAACTGCATTTACACCCGCTTCTACTTTTGCTTTTAAATAAGCAATTGTAGTATCTGTAATTTTTTGTAATAATGAGTGCGCTACAATTGGATTGGTAAAACACAACTCTTTAGCTTTATCGAAGTTTTTAGACCCTTGACCTTGTACACAGTAACATAAAATTGTCCACGGAGAACCTGCAAAACCAATTAACGGAATTTCATCATTTAGTTTTTCTTTGGTTGCTTTTATGGCATCCATTACATAACCTAAAGACTCTTGAATGTCTGGTATAATTACATTATTTAAATCTTTTTGATTTCGTATTGGGTTTGGCAAATAAGGTCCAAAATTAGGTTTCATTTGCACTTCAATATTCATAGCTTGTGGAATTACTAAAATATCTGAAAACAAAATGGCAGCATCCATACCAAATCTTCTTATTGGCTGTACTGTAATTTCTGAAGCTAATTCTGGAGTTTGACAACGGGTAAAGAAATCGTACTTGTGCTTAATTTCCATAAACTCTGGCAAATACCTTCCTGCTTGACGCATCATCCAAACTGGCGGTCTATCTACTGTTTCTCCTTTTAATGCTCTTAAAAATAAATCGTTTTTTATCATCTTATAGCTTTTGGCTATTAGCTTCTAGCTTTTAGCTATAGGCTTTTAGCTATTTTTTATCGTTTTGATTAATCCGTTTATCATTTTACCTTCTTTAGCAATTAATTCAAAAATACTATTTAATTCTTCAGGATTTATTAATCCTAATTCTTGAATAATTATTAATTGAGTTTCAACTTCAAAAAGAGAACCCATGGCAATTTCTAAAAATCTTTTAAATTCAATTTCGCTATTTCTACTACAACCTTCTGCTATATTTGATGGAATAGAAACTGCTGCTCTATTAATTTGGCTAATTAATCCAAACTTTTCGTTTGAAGGAAGTTTTTGAGATAACCCATAAATTTCTTTAACAATGCTTATTCCTTGTAACCAAATATTTAGATTTTTAAAATTTCTCATAACTTACCAAGAGCTAAAAGCAAAAGGCTAAAAGCTACTTGCCACTTTCCCCATTGCCTTATCTACAGCATTAGAGAAAACCTGAATATCTTTTTCTGTAATTGCCGAATTTAAAAACCAGGCTTCGAACTGAGATGGAGGTAAAAACACCCCATTTTTAATCATCTCCCAAAAGAAAACGGCAAATTTTTGGGTATCTGATGTTTGTGCTTGTTCAAAATTAGTTACTTTATTTTTAGTAAAAAATGGATTCATCATCGAACCAAATCGATTGACAACCAAATCTACTTTATATTTTTTTGCAGTATCTAATAGAATATTTTCTAACGTATTGCCTATTTCATCAAATTTATCATATGGGTTTTGTCTTTTTAATTCTGATAATGTAGCTATTCCTCCCGCCATTGCTATTGGGTTTCCAGACAGAGTACCTGCTTGATACATTCCTCCTAACGGTGCTACATTTTCCATAATTTCATTTCTGGCTCCATAAGCTCCCACAGGAAAACCACCTCCAATAACTTTACCTAAACAGGTAA
Source organism: uncultured Polaribacter sp. (assembly GCA_964410075.1). GTDB lineage: Bacteria > Bacteroidota > Bacteroidia > Flavobacteriales > Flavobacteriaceae > Polaribacter. The sequence goes on along the minus strand of CAYPHE010000067.1, from coordinate 3,491 downwards.
TATCTGCAACTACACCTAATTTTTCTTGAGCACCCCCAAATGTAGATCTAAAACCTGTCATTACTTCATCTGCAATTAATAATGCTCCTTTAGATGCTAAATATTCTTTTAACTCTTTTAAGAAATCATTTTGAGGAATAACAACGCCCATATTTCCACCTACAGGTTCAATAATAACTCCTGCAATATCATCATGTTGTTCAAAATGCTTTTTTACACTGTCTAAATTATTGTATTCTGCAATTAAGGTGTTTTTTACAGCTCCTTCTGGAACTCCTTTAGAACCAGGTAAACTTAAGGTTGCCAAACCAGAACCTGCTGCAACCAATAATGCATCTTGATGCCCGTGGTAACAACCTGAAAACTTGATGATTTTATCTTTTCCAGTAAACGCTCTTGCCAAACGGATTCCACTTAAAACAGCTTCTGTTCCAGAATTTACAAAACGAACTTTATCCATTTCTGGAAAAGCATCACAAACTATTTTTGCTAATTTAATTTCTGCTGCTGTAGATGCTCCAAAAGAATAGCCTTTTTTTAGCGCTTTTTTTGCAGCTTTTTCTACTTTTTTATGCCTGTGACCTAAAATCATTGGTCCGTAAGAAACTACTAAATCTAAATATTCATTTCCATCAACATCATAGATTTTACTTCCTTTGGCTTTTTCTACAAATAACGGATTTCCGCCTACTGAAGAAAATGCTCTAACTGGAGAGTTTACAGCTCCTACTAGATTATTTAAACCTTTTTTGTATAGTTTGTTTGATTTTTTAAATTTCATTTTATAGCTTTTGGCTATCTGCTTTTAGCTACTAGCGAATTGCTAATAGCCAATTACTAATAGCTATTTATTTAGTAATCTTGCTGCTTCTTTGGCAAAATAGGTAATTATAATATCTGCTCCCGCTCTTTTCATAGAAAGTAAACTTTCTAGCATTACTTTTTCTCCATCAATCCACCCTTTTTCTGCAGCAGCTTTTACCATTGCATATTCTCCACTTACATTATAACAAGCAATAGGTCTGTCAAAGTTTTCTTTTAAATCGCGAATAATATCTAAATAGGATAAGGCTGGTTTTACCATTAAAATATCTGCTCCTTCTTCATCATCAAAAGTAGCTTCACGCAAACCTTCATCTCTATTTGCTGGATCCATTTGATAAGTTCTCCTATCTCCAAAACTTGGTGCAGAATCTGCCGCATCTCTAAATGGTCCGTAAAATGCCGATGCATATTTTACAGAATACCCCATAATTGGCAAGTTTAAAAAACCATTATTGTCTAATGCTTCGCGAATCATAGAAATAGTTCCATCCATCATTCCTGAAGGTGCTACCATGTCTACACCTGCTTTTGCATGAGAAACCACTTGCTTAGCAATATTTACAAGAGTCGCATCATTATCTACATCGTTATCATGTATAATTCCGCAATGCCCATGAGACGTATATTCGCAAAAACAAACATCTGTAATTACATATAAACTCGGATAATTGGTTTTGATAAAACGAATTGCCTGTTGCATAATTCCGTTATCATTCCAAGTTTCTGTACCTTCTTCATCTTTTTTAGAAGGAATGCCAAATAGTAGTACTGCTTTTATATTTAAAGAAACTACTTCATCCAATTCTTTGGAAATAGTATCTAAAGAATACCTGTAAATACCTGGCATAGAAACAATTTCTGTTTCAATATTTTCTCCTTCTTCAACGAATAAAGGATAAATAAAATCGTTTACAGAAAGTTGGTTTTCTCTTACCAAACTTCTAATACCTGCTGTTTTCCTTAATCTTCTTGTTCTACTAAACATAAGTCTCTGTTTCCCAGAAGGGAAGCACACTTTCAATTAGTGCGCATTTTTATTAATTATTTTACCCACACTATTCTAAAACAATCAAAACTTAATAGTTCTTTCTGTTTAAAAAGTTAAGATGGGTTATAGCTATTCTTTACTAATTCTAATAAACTATCTACACTAGGTAGATTGGCAACTTTAACTTTATCAAAATGCTTTTTTGCAGTTATAGCTGTAGTTTCTCCAATACAAAAAGCAATGGTATTTGTTGCATTTTCTTTTATAAAACTTTCTATTCCAGAAGGACTAAAAAACAAAACTCCATCTGTATTTTCATCAATTTTAACAGGACTAGATATGGTTTGGTAAGCTTCAATTTCTTGAATTTCAAAACCATTTTTAGAAAGTTCTTTTGGTAAAAAATCTAAACGAATATTACTACAAAAATAAGTTACTTTCTTACTTTTTATGTTTTCTATTAAATAAGAAGCTAACTTTTCTGCATTTCTAGCAACATGAGTTACTTTTCCTATTTTAGATTCAATTAATTTTTTAGTTCTTCTACCAACACAAAAAATATTCTTAAACTTTAATTCTTCTTTTGTATAAGAATGTAAAATAGCTTCTACTGCATTTTGGCTAGTAATTATTACATTTTCTAATTCCTTTTTTACCGCTTTTGCAGAAATTCTGTTATAGCGAACTTTTATAAAATCGTTATCAGTAATTTGAAATGTATAAGGCAAACTTCCTTTTTGAGCATCTGATAATTTTTTTGTAGAATAAATATGGTGTTGTTTTACAGAAACTTCTTCATCTGAAAGCATCAACTCTTTTCCGCCTCTATTAATTACATAATCTGCACAATCTTTAGCTAAAAATTTATGCCTTCCTAGCTTTGCATTTTTTGTAACTGTTATCTTTTTGGTGCCGTCTCTTTTTAGAAGAATTCCTTTAAAATTAATTTCTTCTGTTTTCTCATCTACATAAGCTAAAGCACCAATTGGCGCTGTACAACCGCCTTCTAATCTTCTTAAAAAATCTCTTTCTATATCTACACAAACTTGCGTTTCGTGGTGGTTTAATTGTTCGCAAGCATCTTTAATAAAATCGTCTTTTTCTAAACATGCTACCATAATTGCTCCTTGAGCTGGAGCAGGAATCATCCAAGATAAATTTACAGCTCCTTTTGGTCTTTTACCAATGCGCTCTAAACCAGCAGCTGCAAATACAGCTCCATTCCATTCGTTATCTTCTAGTTTTTGCAAACGTGTATTTACATTTCCACGTAAATCTACAACGGTATGCGTAGGATAACGATTTAACCACATGGCTTTTCTTCGTAAACTACCTGTTGCAATAGTTGCTCTTTTTTGTCCAAAAAACTCTTCCGTATCTTTTAATACTAAAATATCATTATAGTTGGCTCTTTTTAAAACAGCAGCTTGCATAATACCTATTGGCAAAGCTGTTGGCACGTCTTTTAAAGAATGAACTGCAATATCAATTTTATCATTTAATAAGGCGATATCTAAGTTTTTAGTAAAAATACCAGTAATACCTAACTCATATAATGGCTTGTCTAAAACAATATCTCCTACAGATTTTATAGGTACAATTTCAGTTTCATAACCTAATTCCTCAAGCTCTCTACGAACTTTTTTTGCTTGCCATAATGCCAATTGACTATCGCGAG
>CAYPHE010000066.1:0-11225 GCA_964410075.1 uncultured Polaribacter sp. | reverse complement strand
AGCTATTGCTTTTTCTACTGTTCTCGGGTTTTACAACTTTCAATTCAGAAGCACAGCAAAGAGTTTCTGGTGTTGTAAAAGATGTTGATGGTGTCACCTTACCAAGTGTAACTGTTATTCAAAAAGGAACGAATAGAGGAACAGTTACAGACTTTGATGGTAAATATTCACTTGCATTAGCAGAGGGTGAAAAAGTTTTAGTCTTTTCCTATTTAGGATTTAAAACTCTAGAAGTTGCTGTTAATAATAAAACCACTATTGATGTTACTTTAGAGATAGAGTCAGAAAGTTTAGATGAGGTTGTAGTTGTTGGTTACGGTACTCAGAAAAAATCTAGTGTAGTAGCTGCAATTGCTCAAGTTAAAGGGGAAACTTTAATGGAAAGATCAGGAGGTTTAACTAATGTTGAAGAAGCTTTACAAGGAAATCTTCCTGGTGTAGTAGCTATCCAAGGTAGTGGTATTCCAGGTCAATCAGATGTGCGGATTTTTATTCGTGGTCAAAGTTCTTGGAATGGAAATGGAGCGCCATTAATTCTTGTAGATGGTGTTGAAAGACAAATGTCAGATATCGACTTTAATGATGTAGAAACTATTTCGGTACTTAAAGATGCAACAGCTACTGCTGTATTTGGTGTTCAAGGGGGTGATGGTGTAATCTTAGTTACAACCAAGCGTGGTAAGAAAGGGAAAGCACAATTAACGTTATCCGTAAACTCAACAATTAAAACGGTTTCAAAACTGCCTCAGAAATTAGATTCTTTTGACGCTGTTAATCAGGCAAATCAATCTATACTTAGAGAGTTGGCTGTTGTTCCTACTTCTTGGGGAGATTATACTCCAGCTTCTATTGTAGATAAATACCGTAACCCATTAACGCCAGAAGAGGCTTTTATATATCCAAATATTGACTGGGCAAATGAAATTTTAAAAGACTTTGCACAAGATTACCGTATAAATTTATCTGTTCGTGGTGGTAATGATAGTGCTAAATATTTTGGAAGTTTGGCTTACCAGACTGTAGATGATATTTTTGATGGAAGTAAATACGATAGTGGTAAAGGATATCTTGGAGAATACAATTACCAAAGATTTAATTATAGAACTAATATTGATTTTAATATTACTAAGACTACAGAGGTTTCTGTAAATTTAGCAGGTTATCTTGGTATAAGAGAATCACCTAGTAATTTAAATACGGTAACTAACAGTATATACGAAATAGCATCTAATTTATATACACCTGTATTTCCTGATGGAGCATATGGTCAATTTAGAGATGATGGTTTTGGTATAACTAATTCAATTGTAAGTTTAACAAATACTGGATATGATACTTTTACTGATTTTCAGGTAAATACAGACTTTATTTTAAAGCAAAAACTAGATTTTATTACTAAAGGATTAAGGTTTAAAGGAAGATTTTCTTTAGATAATACAATGACAAGTAGACAACAATTAAACGATAATGGTGCTGACGGTTTTGAAAATGTTGTTTATAGAGTATACGATGCAAATGGTAATGAGCAAATCTTATCTCCTTTTGGTGTAAATGACTTTGACTTTGTTCCTTTTCCTTGGACAATAGGTCCTTCTACGGTTCTTGATAATGGAGGTGACGGTAATAGAGGTAGATATCGTAATTTACTTTATGATCTTTCGCTTAATTATTCAAGAGTATTTGCAGATAAACACGATGTAGCTGCATTGTTTTTGTTAAGAAGACAAGAAACTGCGGTAAGTAGTAATTTTCCTACTTTACGTGAAAACTGGGTGGGTAGGGTAACCTATAATTATGATACTAGGTACTTTTTGGAAGTTGCTGGTGCAGTTAATGGTTCAGAAAGATTTGGGCCTGGATTTAGATTTGACCTTTTCCCTTCTTTAGCATTAGGTTGGACAGTTTCTAATGAGTCTTTTATGGAAGATGTTGAGTGGATAAATAATTTAAAAATTAGAGCTTCTTATGGTGTCACAGGTAGTGATAAACTTCCTGGGGGAGAAGATGGTAGATTTAATTATTTATCTCGTTGGGATAACGGGGGTGCTGCATTTTTAAATTCCAATGCTTACAATGGAAGATCTCCTTATACTTTCTTTACAGAATTAACTGTAGGGAATCCAAATTTACAGTGGGAGACGGCAGAGAAATTAAATATTGGTACTGATTTTGCTTTTTTTAACAATTTAATTACAGGAGAATTTAATTATTTTACTGAAAAACGTGAGAATATTATTATCGTAGGAGAAGATCGAGCAGTTCCAGATTTTTTCGGAATTGCACCACCAGACTTTAATGCGGGAGCTGTAGAAGTTGAAGGATATGAATTGGTTTTAGGATTTAACCACACTTTCGAAAATGATTTAAACATTTTTGGAGACTTTAGTTTTACTCAGGCCGTTGATGAGGTAATAACAAGAGAAGATCCTTTATTTACTCCTTTTTATCAAAGATCTGCTGGTTATCCTTTAGGTCAGTTAAGATCTGCAATTCCTGCTGGAATTTTAACAAGCTGGGATGATATTTATTCTTCTACGCCAACCATTAATAATCAAGATTTAAGAAGAATAGGGTATTACAATGTAGTTGATTTTGATGGAAATGGTGTTTACGACGCTCAGTTTGATAATACTCCTTTTGGTTTTCCAACTCGCCCACAGAGAACATGGGCTGCAACTTTGGGTGCTGCTTACAAGGCATTTAGACTGTCTGTTCAATTATACGGAACACAAAATACAGTTAGAAATTTCGGACGTAGAACTTTTAACAATCAAACGGCATTAGTTTTTGAAGAAGATTTAAACTACTGGACAAAAGAAACACCTAATAACACACAAACACTTCCAGGGTGGAGAGCAGATGCTGATACTGATCCTAGAAGAAATTTTTTCGATGCTTCTGTAACCAGATTAAGAGCGGTTTCTTTATCTTACAATGTGCCTAAGAAAACTTGTGAAAAATTAGGTCTTAAAAGTTTGCAACTTTTTGCGAATGGTAACAATTTGTTTTTATGGACAGATTTACCAGATGATAGAGAATTTAATGGAACTATTACAAATGGATCTAATTTTAGAGGGGATTATCCAACATTAAAAAGATATAACTTCGGTTTTAATTTGAATTTTTAAAAAAAAGAAAGATGAAGAATTTTAAAACAAAAATAGTAATAATATTAGGGTTAATTTTATCGTTTTCTTGTGAAGATTACTTAGATATTGCCCCTGAAGCTGTAATAGATAGAGAAGATGCATTTAAGACTTTTAGAAATGCACAAGGTTTTGTTGAAGAAATGTATGCCTTAGTAGTTGATTATGGTACTTCTGCACATACCTTTCAAGATTATCTTTACGGAGATGATGCATACGGAAATAGAACTTGGAAAGCAAGTTTTCAAATAGATTTTGGTAACTTAAATGCATTAAACACAAATAGTTTTACTTATTTAACTCCTTGGAGAAATAATGATTTTGGAACTAATAATAACAACACAAATAATGCTAACGCTTCTAGAAGACCGGGTTTATATGAAGGAGCTTTAAGAGGTATTAGAAATGCAAATATGGCGATTTCTAGTATAGAGTTAATGGTAGATGCAACTCAGAAAGAAAAAGATGTAATTCTTGGTCAAGCATATTTTTTTAGAGCTTTTTTTCATAATGAAATTATGAAGTTCTGGGGTAGATATCCATATATAAAAGAAGTTTTAGTTGGAGAGTTTGCGCTTCCTCGTCCAGCAACATATAAAGAAAGTGCTTTAGAAGCTAATGAAGATTACAAAAGAGCTGCAGAATTGTTACCAGTAAATTGGGATAATGAGCCTTATGGAGCTTTAACAAGAAGTCAGAATGGTTTAAGACTTACTAAAGGAGCAGCATATGCTTTCCAAGGTAAAAATTTATTGCTAGCTGCTAGTCCACTAATGCATGGTAATAATGTTAGTATAAATACTTATGAATATGATACGGAATTGGCTGAAATGGCAGTGGATGCTTTTGCAGAAGTATTAAAACTAGAAGATCAAGGTCGTTACGCCTTAGTAGATTGGGCAAATATAGATGAAGTGTTTTGGAAAAGCCCTGCGCCAGGTGTATATCCTGGTAGTACAGAATTAATCTTTATGGCTCCTGGAGGAGATAAAGTTACAGGTGAAAGATTTATGACTTCTGGAATAGATAGAGATATTCATGGTAGAAACGGTTCAGAGATAGCTAGTCCTACACACAATTTTATTCATAATAATTTTGGAATGGCTAATGGATTATCTATCGAAGACGATTTAAGTGGAAGATATGGAGCACCAACTTACGATGCTACTAAACCTTTCGAGAACAGAGATCCACGTTTTTATAAATGGATTATTGCAGATGGAGAAGTTTTTGGAACAAAGGCTACAATTCCTGTTCAGCACAGGCAAGCTCAATTGTTTACAGGTGGAGAGCACAGAAGTAGTGGTAGTGATAATCAACCATCTACAACAGGTTACATGCGTAAAAAATTCTATCCAATAGGAGACGATGGAGAATATCATAGTGTATGGAATAGAATTATAGGTGATTTTATCGGTGCATTGTCTCATATGAGATTAACAGATGTTTATTTAATGTATGCTGAAGCTTTACACGCTGCTAGAGGTGCTACAACAGCTCTTGGATCTTATCCGCTTACAGCAGAGCAAGCTATAAATATACTAAAAAACAGAGCTGGTGTTCCAGATGTACCTGCTGCAATTGTATCCGATAATAATAAATTTATGGATGAATTAAGAAGAGAAAGATCAGTTGAAATGTGTTTCGAAGCCCATAGATGGTTGGATATTCGTAGATGGGGGTTAGCACATTTAGAAAAATACAAAAGGAAAACATCTTTTGAATTTCCACAAGACAGAAGTTCTTTCAGAGAAGAGTTACTTATTGAAAGGGTATGTGAATTCCCAAAACATTATTGGATTCCATTTAGTGCTCAACAGACACAAATTTACGAAGGTTTCGATCAAAACCCTGGATGGTAGTTTTGTATAACTTTTCTTAAAAAAACTTAAATAATAAAAATGAAGATAAATAAAATATATAAGCTGTTTGTACTAACCTTTGCATTACTTTGCATATCTAGTACTATAATAGCTCAAACAAAAGGCACAAAAGTATCAGCAATTGTCGTTGACGAAGAAGGGAATCCCTTAAGTGATGTTGGTATTTTTGGTTCAAAAGGAATCAAGTCGTCTACAGATAAGAATGGGAAATTTACAATTACACTAGCCAGTGATGGTTCTTTAATAGTAGAAAAAAGTGGCTACAAGTCAGAAATCATTTCTTTATCATCTTTAGGAGATAATATTACTTTAGAGAAATTACCATTTCTTGCATCTGAATCTGATGTAATTAATATGGGAGTTGCTTCGAAAACACGAAGAGAGCTTATTGGAGCGGCATCATCTATTAACCCTTCTGAAAGACTAAATTTTGATAATACGCAGTCTATTAGAAATTATATAGACGGTTTAATTTTAGGGGTTAGAGGATCTTCTAATATTAGAGGTATAGGTAATGCTATCTTCGTAATCGATGGTGTTTTTGGAAGAAGCCCAGACATAATCAATATGGAAGAAGTAGAACAGATAACTGTATTAAGAGATGCAAACGCTGTAGCTCTATATGGTAGTTTAGCTAGAAATGGTGTAATTGTTATTAATACAAAAAGAGGAAAAATAAACAAGAGAGAAGCTAATGTTAGCATTATTGCTGGAGTTAGAACTCCTGTTTCTTTACCAAAATATTTGGGTTCAGCAGACTATATGGAATTATTTAACGAAGCGTCATTAAATGATGGTACACCAGCCGATAGACTACCATTTTCTTCAGCTGACATTGCAAATACAAGAAGCGGAGTTAACCCATTTTTATATCCTGATGTTGACTTTTATTCAGAAGAATATGTGAATTCTTCGGTAAACACAATTAATGTAATTACTGAATTTTCTGGAGGTAATGAAAAGTCTCAGTATTACGTTAATGTAGGATGGAATAGAATTGGTTCTTGGGAGAAAATTAATCCTGATGCTAATGTAGGTACTAATCGATTTAACATTAGAGGTAATATAGACTTTAAGGTTAATGATTGGATTACTAGTAGTATTGACGGTGTTGCAATTGTAGATTCTAATAAGAGTGCATTAGCCAGTTTATTAAATGAAGGTAGAACTTTTAAACCTAATAGCTACTCTCCTTTACTACCAATTAGTTTATTAGATCCTAATGCAATTCCACAGGCAGGTTTAACAGAGTTACTTGGGGGAGCAAATTCTTTTAATGGGTTTCTTTTAGGTACAAGTCCAACAGAAGCGCTAGGTGCACCAGTTGCGAGAGCTATTGGTGGAGGTTTTCAAAATAATATTTCTCGTGCTACCCAATTTAACAATTCAATTAATTTTGATTTATCTGCAATTACCGAAGGTCTATCGGCTAGAACATATTTAAGTTTCGATTTCTTCGATCTTTACAGAGAATCTATTCAAAATCAATTTAGAGTTTATGACCCTATTTCTGCTATTATCGGGACAGATGCTGCAGGAAACGAAGTTGTTTTAAATCCTACAGGTTGGTTAGATGGTAAAATAGCTGGTTTAAGAGACTTTGGTATAGATAGACAAGATTTAAGTAGAAATGTTAGTACAAATAATTTCTTATCTAGATTAGCTTTTTATGCACTAATAAATTACGAAAAAACATTTAAGAGCAATCATTCTATAAATTCTACAATCTTAGCGTATCATAATACACAACAAAGAAATAATGTACTACAAATAGACAGAGATTCTCATATTGGTTTCCAAACAACTTATGACTATAAGAAAAAATTATTTTTAGATTTTTCTGGTGCTTATGTTCATTCAATACTACTTCCAGAAGGCAATAGAGGAGGTTTTTCACCTACAGCAGGTATATCTTATATTTTAAGCGAAGATTCTTTTTTAAAAAACAATAAGTATATAAATTATTTGAAAATAAAAGCAACTGGAGGTATTTTAAAGTCTGATTTCGGAATTGGAAGTTATTTTCTTTACGATGAAAACTATGTTAGAGATGGAAATTTCTCTTGGGCTGACGGAACAAATTCAAATTTTAGACAACAACTTACACAAGGATCAAACCCTAATTTAACATTCGAAGAAAGAATTGATTTAAATTTAGGTTTTGAGACTTATTTGATGAATTCTTTATGGTTAGATTTTAATTACTATAGAACTGAGATAGATAAACAATTGGTTTTTCTAGCGGATCAGTATCCTTCGTTTTTTAATGAATTTAGACCTCTAGACAACTTTAACGCTAATTTATTTAACGGTTTTGAACTAGGCGTTAAATTTGATAAAACATTCAATGATTTTTCAATCGGGATAGGAGCAAATATATTATACACAAATACAGAACAATTAAGACGTTCTGAAACAAATGAATTTGACTACCAAAATAGACAAGGCAGAGAAGTTAATGCAATTCTTGCTTTACAAGATGAAGGTTTTTATACAGAAGCAGATTTTACAACAAATGCTGATGGCGATTTGGTTTTAAACTCAAATTTACCAGTTCCTAATTTTGGTGATGTTCAGCCAGGAGATTTAAAATACACAGATCAAAATAATGATAATATTATTGATAATGATGATAGAGTGTTTATAGGGCAATCTAATGTTCCTTGGGCATATGGGGTAAATTTAAATTTAAAGTATAAAGCATTTAATTTATTTGTTTTAGGAACTGGACAAAATGGTGCAAAAGCTAGTAAATTAAATTCGAGATTTAACAATTATTATACACCAAGAGGTAATAATAAATTTTCTGAAATTGCTTTACAACGTTGGACTCCAGAAACTGCAGAAACTGCTACTTTTCCAAGATTATCTTCCGACAATAATCAAAACAATTTCACACCATCTTCGTTTTGGTTATACGATAATAGTTTTTTTAGAATTAACAGAGCTCAGTTAACTTATACCTTTAATGATACCTTATGTGATATATTAGGTGTACAAGATTTTAGTTTTAACTTACAAGGAACTAATCTTTTAGAGATTTCGAAAAATAGAGATATTCGACAATTAAATGTTGGAGGTAACCCTCAGTTTAGATCATACACATTTGGTATGAGAGTGTCATTTTAATGCAATTACTAAATTTAGATAAATAAAATGAAAAATTTAATAAAATATATATCAATAGTATTTGTTCTTGCTTGTGTGAGTGCTTGTGAAACAATATTAGAGCCTATTGATGAAAACAGATTAGACTTTGATTTTGTTAGTAATGATCCAGCAACAGCTGAGGGGCTATTACTTCAAGGTTATACACGTTTAGTTAATCAATATTCTTTTACGGAAGTAGCAACTGATGATGCTGTAAGCAATCAATTAAATTCAAATTTAAAGCTTATGGCCCTTGGCCAGTTAAATGCACAGTCTAACGCTGCAGCTCGTTGGAATAATTACGAACCTGTATTTTACGTAAACCGTTTCTTAGAAATTATTGAAGCAGATGAGATACAATGGAATAGAGATGAAGAAATAAATGAAATGTTTAATTCTCGAATGAAAGGAGAAGCACTTGCTTTAAGAGCTCTACATCATTATTATGTTCTACAAGCTCATGCAGGAGTTGGAACTTCTGGAAATTTATTAGGTGTTCCTTATTATAAAGAATTTATTGAAGCTGATGGTGATTTTAATACCCCAAGGTTAACTTTTCAAGAAACAATAGATGCTATAATGGCAGACTTTGATGAAGCACTTTCTATTCTACCCACAGACTATGGATTAAGTGATGGGGATAGAGATCCCTTTTATGCAAACTTTGATTTTGAAAAATACCGTGTAGTAAATGGTTCGTCTTATGATTTGAGAATGTCTGGAAGAATTGTTAAAGCATTAAAAGCACGTGTTGCTCTTTTTGCAGCTAGTCCTGCGTTTTTAGATAGTCAAAATTATTATACACAGGCTGCAAATGAAGCTAGTGAGGTATTAAATACTATTGGAGGTGTTGCTGGTTTAGTTTCTGGAGGTTTAGATTTCTATGCTGTAGAGGGAGGACATAATAGTGGAGAAATGATTTTTAGAAGTTCTATTCAAAATCCAGCTTCTAATAGAGAGAGAACTTTATTCCCTCCTTCAGTAAATGGTTTAGGTCGTGTAAACCCAACACAAAATTTTGTTGATGCTTTCCCAATGCAAAATGGTTTACCAGCAACTGTAGCTAATGGCTATGATCCTCAGGATCCTTACACAAATAGAGATCCTAGATTAGAAAAATTTGTTGTTACTAATGGTACTAATTTTGGTGGAGGTTTAATTAATACTGGCGTTGGCGGTGGTATAAACAGGTTAGATTCAATACCTGAATTTTCTACAACAACTGGGTATTATTTGAAAAAACTACTACGACCAGATGTAATTTTAAATGATGATGGAACAGCAGTATCCCAGAGACATTTTGATGTATACTTTAGATATACAGAATTATTTTTAATTTTTGCAGAGGCAGCTAACGAATTAGGGGGTCCAGATCAAGCAATTAATGGAATTACAGCTCGTGATGTTATTGCAGCTATTCGCGAAAGAGCAGGAATAACTCAACCAGATGCTTATTTAGCAACTATAACAGATGCTACTGCAATGAGAGAGTTAATTAGAAACGAGAGAAGAATTGAACTTAGTTTTGAAGGACATAGATTTTGGGATTTAAGAAGATGGCGTTCATCATTAAATGAAAGCGCAAGAGGTTTGTTTTTCAATGGTACAAATTATATTGAATTACCATCTGTTGAAGTTAGAAATTATCCTCCTTCTAATTTTTATATGCCGATTCCTAATTCAGAAACAATAAAATTCCCTGCAATTGAACAAAATAGCGGTTGGTAATATTTATACTTAAAATAATTATAAAAGAATCAAATATGAAAATAAAATTTTTAACAATATTAGCTTTAGCCTGTAGTTTTATAGCTTGTGAAAACCAGGATAAAGAATTTGAAGATTTTGGCTCATCTTCAGTATACTTTCCTTTTCAAACACCAATAAGAAGTTTGATCCAAGGAAATTATGATTTGGGTTTTAATGACAATGATAATAATGGTCGTTTCGAAATCGGAGTTGTTATGTCTGGTGTATATAGTAATGATAGTGATCGAAAAGTGAGTTTCGAGCTAGCACCAGAAATAATTGATGCTACTTTATTAGGAGTAGATACAGTAAATGTTAAGATACTTCCATCATCTTACTATACAATAGAGCAAGAAAGCCCTGTTACAATTCCTGCAGGTTCAATTAGTGGAAGAATTCCTATTCAACTTCAGGATGCATTTTTTGATGATCCTTTATCTTTTGCAGAAGAAGGTGAGGTACATTATGTAGTTCCTTTAAAAATAACTGGGTTTGAAGGTTTAGATTCTCTTTTAACAGGTTTTCCTGTCGTAGATAATCCAATCAGAATTATTGACGATCATTGGAATCCTACTCCAAAAGACTACACTCTTTTTGGTATCAAATATATCAATAAGTATCATGGTATGTATTTACGTCGTGGTGAGGATAAAGTTGTAGGTACCTCTGAAATGGTTAAAACTACAACAGCAACAGGAGCTGTAGAAACTACAACAGAAAATATTGATGGTTCTACTGTTTATAGTGAAGAATTTGTAGTAGATGACGAAGTAACTCCAGTAACAACTGCAGGAAGAAATCAAGTAATAAGTACTAATCTTGTTAGAAGAGCAGGTAGTGCTACTAATAAAAATATATCATTATTATTAACATTTAATAATAATGAAGAGATTACTATAACTAATGCTGATGAAAATAGCGCTTTTAATATAACTGGAACAGGAAAGTTTTTAGAAGATGGAGATGAGTGGGGTAGACAAAGACGAGATGTAATCTATTTAGAATATCAATACCAAGATCAAGAAGTTGCTACTAGCCAAGAACTTGTATTTGGTAGTGTAATTTCAGAAACAACAACAACAGTTGATTTACTTCATACAGTTAAAGATACTTTAGTAATAAGAGACAGAAATGTAAAGTTTGAGGAGTTTACTATTAACTTAGAAAAATCTGGTAACTAATTATATTTTTACACAGTAAAGTATAAACAAAAACCCTTCATGATAATGAAGGGTTTTTTATTTAAAATTAACTAAATTTAAACCAATTTGATAAATCAAAATTTCATGAAACAATT